>DASQGA010000001.1:0-13968 GCA_035632855.1 Gaiellaceae bacterium
CGCCTGGAGCGAGAGCAGCCTCACCTGGAACACCAAGCCGGCCATCGGGACCAGCGCCCTCTCCACCCTCGCCGCCGTCAGCGCCGGCACGTGGGTCGAGTACGACCTCAAGGCCAGCATCACCGCCGACAACACCTACACGTTCGCCCTTACTGGCGGCTCCAGCGATCACGCGTGGTTCTCCAGCAGCGAAGGAGCCAACTCACCTCAGCTCGTGGTGACCCCCTGAGGTAAGCGCGCACCTGCGCCCAGCTGAGTCAAGCGAGAAGGCCAACGCGGCCGGCGCCTAGAACGTCAGCCCGTGCCGCTCGATGATCGGGAGCGTGCGGTCGAAGTCGACCTCGACGCCGTAGCGCGCCGCGATCGCCGCCATCGTCTCCGGCTCGAGCTCGTCCCCGAGAGCGTGCATTTCGCGGAAAGCATCCTCAAAGCCGCCGGGCGAGATGATCTCGAGAATCCGGGCCGGCACGTCATCAGCGTTCCAGAACGTGTGCCATTGCCCGCGGGGCTTGTGGATGAGGTCGCCGGCCTCGCCGAAGACCTCCTCCTCGCCCAGCAGCGCCCCTAGCCGCCCCTCGAGCACATAGCTGTACTCGTCCTCCTTGCTGTGGCGGTGCAGCGGCGCGGCTAGGGCGTGAGGGGGCATGAGGTGCTCGACGAGCGCGAAGCCGCCGCCGGAGTCGGCGCCGCCGACCATGAACCGGTCGCGGACGGCATCCGGTGCTCCCATGACCTCCCCGTCTCTCGAACCAAGCACTCGCGCGCCGTTGGTGATTTCCGCCTTCCCCGTCATCGTTCCTCCCTTGCCGTAGTCGTGGTGGAGCTAGCCGGATGTTCTAGTCACTCTGCAGTTGCTCGAGCAAGCCGTAGATGTCCGACACGTTCCAGCGCGACACCATCTTCCCGTCACGGAACTGGATGATCCCGATCCCGTCGAACTCGACCTGCCTGCCGGTCGGAGCGATACCGAGGAAGTCGCCGCGGTGCGTGCCGCGCAGGACGAAGCGGCCGACGGCCTTGTCGCCCTCCGCGATCTCATCCTCGATCGTGAGGTGGATGTTTCGGAAACGCGGCCCGCATCGCTCGACGAGCTCACGGTACTCCTCGCGGCCCGAACCGTCGAAGCCGTCGACATAGGCCGGGTGCACGAGCTCGTCGAACGCCCCTAGGTCGCCGCCATTCAGAAGCTCGTCCACGATACGGCGGAGAGCAAGCCGGTTCACTTCGACGCCCACGTGCCTAGCCTACGACCTGCGCACGAGCCGGCCGCGCCATTCGCCCTACGAGAGTCAGCCGGTACACGCTCTGGCACCTCGATCGAGCTTCAGGACGCGGCCGGAGTGCCGGGGATCTTGCCTCCGTTCCCGCGCAAGGAGTGCGTCGGAGCGGCCGCTTTCGCCTCGTAGACTCCCGAAGTGATCACATGCCCATCGTGCGGCCACGAGAATCTCGGGAACGCACAGTTCTGCTCGGGCTGCGGGATCCGCCTCGTGCTCGAGCCACCTCGCGAGGTGCGAAAGACGGTGACTGTGCTCTTCACCGACTGTGCTCGGGGCCGCGAGCTGCGGAGGAAACGAGGAAACGACCGCACCGTCCGGCGCCGGCCAGCAGACGGTCGCCACCGGGCAGGTTCCGTTCGACCGGAGCTTCATCGACGCGATGGTGCCCCATCATCAGTCGGCGATCGACATGGCGCGTGAAGCCTTGGATGCCGGACTCACCCAACCCGAGCTCATGACCATTGCCAACGACATCATCGCTACGCAGCAGACCGAGATCGACAAGATGCTGGCGTGGCGCGAGCAGTGGTTCGGCTCGAAGGAGCCCGGGCCCAAAGAGGCCGCTCTGGAAGAGCTGGGGATGTCGGCGACCGGCATGGACGGCATGGAGCCCGGAGCCATGGGTTTCGACAACGCGGAGGACGTCGATCAAGCCTTCGCCGAGATGGGTCGGCTCTGATGTCATCCAGGCGCTCTTCGGGTTCATGGCACGAAAGCAAAGGCTCGCATTTTGCGTACCTTTGATGGACGGAACTGGCCGTTGCGCAAACCAGCCGCTCGTGCTCGCGGCGGCGATCGAACTCTAGCTCCGCCTACTAAGCGACCAGCCTGCGGAAGACGAGTGCCGAGATTTCAGGCTCGTCGGCATGAAAGCGATCCCACATGGGGTCAGTTGGATCCGAGAAGTACTGGTGCCGTCGAAGCCATCGCTTCTCAGGACGCGACAAATCTTTGGCAAGTTCGTCCGGAGTGTCGACGAGTTGGAGGAGCAAAGCCACATCGCCACGCTGAGCGTCTGGAACGTCGTCCTTCTCGATAGCTCGAATCTTGACCAAGATCGCGCCAAGAAGGTCGGGCCTTGGCAATTCGCCCTCCACGTCCCGGGATCGCACCCTCACAAGAGAAGTCCTCTTCAGAGCTTGCGTGCCGCCAGGCACCTTCACCGTCCGCAGTGGCCGAAGCGTCCGAGTATTGGAACGTTCGCTCAACCCGTCTGGAGCCAGGACGTCGACCTGTGCCGTGCCACGCCGAAATAGGTGACCCAGCGCGCTGTCCGTGACGTCGAGTTCGTATTCTCGCTGCCGAAGGAAGTGACTGATCTCTTCGGTGCCGTTAGTCGCCAGTCGAACGTTGACGAGGACATCCACGTCGTCGCTAGGCCGGCTATCGAGACCGGCCTCCCACGCATAGAGGGCAACCATGTGCGCACCGATGATCGTCCAAGTACCGCCCTGCTCGGCAACGAGGTCCATGAGATCACACCAGAGGCGGTGGCGCTCGTCGCCAAGTTCCGGGATCTCAATGGCCATGAGCCGCCCTCGTCAATGAATCCCTCGCCGATCTGCGTACGCGAGGGTCCACATGGTTCAAGAGATCGGCCGCCACAACAGCGGGCGGGGCAGACTCTTCGTCGAGGATCCATGAGCCTCCGTGGGGAACCTTAAGAATCAGGTTTGGCCGAGACGAGTCGTTCTCGGGCTGGAGGCGACGATCGAGAGCGAGCACAGCCTCACGGCTGACGTACCCTTCGAGGCCGTCGCGTTCGACCTGGTGTCGAACGTTGATAGAAGGGTCATTTGCGGCTAGTCCACTGAGAACAATTTTCGAGTTGCGCTGAAGCTCGGCCAGATCCGCAGGCAGGACGCGCCAGCGCTCCTCATGCGCGCGCGGCTCAGCCGCGCCCAGAGCACGCACAAGCTGGTCGCCACCCGCTTGAATCAGCTCCTGGAGCCTGTATCGAGATCGTCGACTAACTGGAACGACGCCGTCTCGATCGCTCAGTTCGGCCAGGACCGCCCAAGCGTTGCCAGAGCTCAACGGACGACCGCCAAAGCGTTCTCGCTGGAGAAACACGCCAATGGCATTCGAGTCAAGCACGTATCGCGCGCCGACACGTTCAGCCGGCAGATCACCACTGGCGATCAACGCTCTTATCCGCTGGGGACTGAGGTTCAGTCGCCTAGCTGCATCGCTTACCGAGAGATGACGCTGGGCCATGTGCCATAACTATAGCGAATCCGCAATAGATATGGCACAGCCCGTTCGCGTGCTGTGTACCCAAACCCGACAGAAACGACGTTTCAAGGGAGGTGGGCGTCGTTTATCGAGTGGAGCTAGCCGGGCTCGAACCGGCGACCTCCTGGGTGCGATCCAGGCGCTCTCCCAACTGAGCTATAGCCCCGCGCGCGGGATAGTTTAGCGCGGGCCTCGCCAGCGCCTGCTCCCGGCGCGATGCCCGAGCCCACGATCTGGCAGGAGCTGAGTGCGGCGGTTGTTCCGTGAATTCACGGGGTACCATGACGCGACCCGCGAAGAGGAGGATGCATTGCCTGGTCTCATGAACCGGGCCTCGACGGTCGTCAAGGCTCGGATCTCGAAGCTGCTCGATCGTGCGGAGGACCCGTCGATCACGCTCGACTACTCGTACGAGAAGCAGCGCGAGCTGCTCCAGAACGTCAAACGGGGCGTTGCCGACGTCGTCACGGCGAAGAAGCGCCTCCAGCTCCAGTCCCAGAAGCTCGAGCAGGAGATCGAGAAGCTCGAGACCCAGGCGCGCCAGGCTCTCAGCGCGGGTCGAGAGGACCTCGCCCGCTCGGCCCTCGAGCGCAAGGCACTCTCCCAGCAGCAGCTCCAGAGCCTCGACCAGCAGGGCACGGCGCTCGAAGCCCAGCAGGAGAAGCTGATCGAAGCCGAGAAGCGCCTCTCAGCCAAGGTCGAGGCCTTCCGGACGCAGAAAGAGACGATCAAGGCCACGTACACGGCTGCAGAGGCGCAGGTGAAGATCGGCGAGGCGGCGACTGGGATCGGCGAGGAGATGGCCGACACCGGACTCGCAATCGAGCGCGCTCGTGACAAGACCGAGCAGATGCAGGCACGGGCGGCCGCCGTGGAGGAGCTTACGGAGGCGGGGACGCTCGAAGACTTCACCGAGCAGGGATCGAGCCTCGACCGGGAGCTCGCGCAGATCTCGGCCGGGAGCCAGGTCGACGACGAGCTGGCGCGCATGAAGGGCGAGCTCGGATCCGGCGAGACGAAGAAGGAGATCGAGCAGTGATTGCCCGTCTGATGGGAGACGGGCAGTACGAGATCGACGAGGCGCTCTGCACGCGCCTGAACGAGCTGGACGACAAGGCGATGGCCGCGCTCGAGGCGAACGACGAGGAGCAGCTCGACGGCTTCCTCGACCAGATGGCCGACCTCGTGCGGAGCGAGGGAGCGCGTCTTGCCGACGACGATCTGTCGGTCTCGGAGATCCTGATCCCGCCGAGCGACCTGACTCTCGAGGAGACGCGGCAGCTCTTCTCGGACGACGGCCTCGTCCCGGATCTACCCGCGCCGCAGCAGTAGCTCGAGCTAGCGCGCGACGGCGAGCCACCGCGCGCACGCGACCATGTCCCCGAGGACCGTCTCGCCGAGGCCCCAGGCGAGCGCGTGGACGATCCCCCACCCGCGCATCCGCTCACGGTCGATCACGAGCGCTTCGGACAGGAGGTCGAGGCGCCGCGTCATCGTCTGCACGGGCCGCGGATCCCGCTCGAGCTCGCCACGCCGGTCTCGGAGGAGCGAGGCGAGGTCGAAGGCCCGCTCGCCGACGAGCGGCTTCGGGTCGATGGCGAGCCACGGTTCACGCTCGGCCGCGAGCAGGTTCCCGCCGTGCAAGTCCTGGTGCAGGATCACCGTCTCCGGCTGGGAGGCGGCCAGCTCGCGTATCTCCCCAAGCGCGCGGTCGACCAGGGAGCGCTCGAACGGGCGTCCGAGTCTTTCCCAGTCGGCGGGGATGCTCTGCCCCCACTCAGCCGACGCGTCGGCCAGCCACCGAAACGGGTGCTCTGCGGGCGCCGGCCGCCAGAGTCGCCGCAGGACTCCTGCGGCGATCTCGTTCGCTCGCTCGTCGTCCGGCTCCTCCCAGAGCTGGCTGCCAGGCAAGCACCGCTCCATGAGCAGCGCCGAGCGGGCCTCGTCTCGCGCGAGGAGGCGGACGGCGCCGCGACCGTCCCAGGCCGCCAGAGCGTCCGGCTCCTCGGAGCTCTCCGGTTCCGGGAAGACGAGCTTGAGGACGGCGGCCGACCCGTCCGGACGCGTCGCCGGAACGACCAGCGAGATCGTGGCCGGCTCGAAGGGCGCGCCCAGCCGGAGCGACCATTCGTCGGCACACTCGGAGACGAGCCGCGGCAGCCGTTCGAGCCAGGCGGCTCCCGCCGGCTGGTCGCGCCACCACTCGAGCCCCGGCGGTAGGTCGACGATCAACTAAGGCAGCTAGTCGAGCGGCGCGTCGAAGAGCCCGAGCCAGCGCTCGAGGTCCGACTCGATCGGCAGCTCCTTCTCGAGCTCGTTCTTGAGCCGCATCTCCTCAGCGTTGTCACGCTCCTTGTTCTCGCCGGTCGGGATGAAGGGCCAGAACGTGCCGCGCTTGTAGCCGTAGACGAGGTTGACCCGGCGCCCCTTGCCGTCGAACGCGAAGAGGGCGGCGAGGAGCTGCTCGCCGAACCCCCGCGCGGCGAGCTCAGAGCTGACCAGATGGACCGTCGTCACCAGGTCCTCGAAGTCCGGGTCGCGGACGACGAGCCACTGGAAGCCGTAGCTGTCCGAGCGCCGCCGCACCTCGGAGCCGGAACTCTGCGCGGCGATTCCGAGGAGCTCGTCGAGGTCGGTCTCGGCACGGGCGAACTCCCCGGCCGAGAGCGGCTTGAAGACGACGGCCGCTGCACCCGCGGAGCGAAGTCCGAGCTCCGACTCGAGCGTCACCTGGGCAGTCGAGAGCGCGAAGAGCTTCTCGAGCTTCGCGCCCTTGAGCTTCTTGCGCCCGAAGAGGACGTCGCCCAGGCCCACGTCGGCGCGCCCCCGCTCCTACGAGACCGGGCGGCCCATCTCCTGGGCGATCGCGCCGAGCCGGGCGAGGCGCTTCTCGAGCGGGGGATGCGTCATGAAGAGCTCCCCGAAGGTGCTCTTCACCTTCGTCGGCACGATGAAGAACGCGTTCATCCCAGCCACCTCGCGCAGGTCGCGCTGCGGGATGCGGGTCATCTGGCTCGCGATCTTCTGGAGCGCGCTCATGAGCTGCTCGGGCGCGCCGGTGATCACAGCCGCGCCGCGGTCGGCCGCGTACTCGCGGTAGCGCGAGATCATCAGGATCAGCACGTAGCTGATCACGTACGTGAGCAGCGAGACGGCGAACATGATCAACCAGACGGGAGCGGCGTTGTTGTTGTCCCGGTTCCCGCCGCTGAACATGCCGGCGTACAGCCCGAAGCGGGCCAGCATCGCGGCGACCATCGAGAAGAAGCTCGCGATCGTCATGATCGCGACGTCGCGGTTCCCGATGTGCGAGAGCTCGTGCGCGAGCACGCCCTCGACCTCACGCGGCTCGAGCCGGTCCCAGAGACCTCTTGTGACCGCCACGACGGAGTGCTTCGGGCTTCGTCCGGTCGCGAATGCGTTGGGGACGTCGGTCGGGATGACGGCGACGCGCGGCTTGGGCAGGTCGGACATGGCGCAGAGGCGCTCGACCATGTCGTGCAGGTCCGGCGCCTCCTCCCGCGAGACGACCTTCGCGCCGGACGCCTTGAGCGCGATCTTGTCCGACGTGAAGTACTGGAGGAACGCGAGCCCTCCGATGATCGCGATGATCGCGAAGTAGCCGAGGTTGAAGATCTGGAGGAGGACGACGAAGAACACGACGTAGAGCGCGCCGAGCAGGAACATCGTCAGGAACATGCGGGTCGAGAGCCCTGCGTCGCGGCCGAATGCCTTACGTTCCATGGTGGTGTCAGTGACTCCTAGGGAGGTTGCTGGGGTTGCCCGAATTGTACCTTCGCGGAAGCCCGCCGTCGCGTCGACTCAACCGCTACTGCACGCTCTGGAGCCGCGGTCGACCAGCCCACGGAGCAGCTCGAGCGGGCGCTCGTCCACCTCGAGGGCGAACCGACCCGGCCGAGCGGCGTGCAGAAGCGTCAGCCCGTCCGCGGCTCGCGAGACGCAGATGTCGCCCGCCGACACGCGCCAGTAAGGCATGAAGCGAACGGAAAGCCGGTAGACGCCCGGCTCGCCGACGCGCCCTGTGAGGGAATCGGACGTGAACGTAAAGAGCGACGCTGGGCCAGGCCCGGAGAGCATCCCGACTGCGTTGGGAAGCTTGTACACGGTGCCTGTGGCGCTCCGAAAGACCGGCCGGAGTCCCGAGCGCCCCGAACGGAGCAGATCGGCCTCGCGCTCCTCCCCCATCCGCCCGAGCTGTGTGGCCGGAAGAAGGACGTAGCGAACACCCATCCGCCGAAGCCAGGCCCGATAGTCGGCGGCCTCGAGCGGAGCCCTATAGAAGAGCGCGTTCTCCTTGATGTCGATCTGGCGGTACCACCCCCGAGCGAGGGCGAGGCCCGATTCAGGGACCCAGTAGGCCTCCCAGTGATCGCCGGTCGGCACGACCTCGACGCGAAAGTCGGCGCTGGAGTTGGCCCGCAGATAGCCGAGGGCCGGATCCCAGAACGCCTCTTCTGCCGGCCGCCCATCCGTCCGGTACGGAATCACGGCCACGTACGGAACCAGCGTGTATGCAAGGGCAAGGCCGAGAGCGGTCACAGCGAGGAGGCGCGGGCGGAAGCGAGCCAGAACGGCCGCGAGCAGAACGAGTGGAAAGACCACGCCGCGCAGGCGCGTAACGTTCTCGCCCACCGGCGATGCCACGAGGAAGGCGAGCACGCTCGCGCCCGCCCAGATCGCGAGAAAGGCCCCCACCGCGCGGCCACGTGGTGAGCGGAACGCGAGCAGCGAACCCAGGCCGCCGACGACGAGGACGACGAGAAGCTCAAAGACACGGAACGGGTACACGCCGTTGTCGGGGAAGAGCGAGACCGCGAGCAGCTGGATGCCCGCCGCAACCGCAAGGCCTCCAGCGACCAGGAAGGTTGGGCGGTCCAGCCTGCGACGTGTGAGGGCGACGGCGAGCAAGGCGAGGACGAGGAAGACGAAGGCCAGAGGGCTGAAGCCGACGGTGAGCCCTGCTCCACCGATCCCGAGCCAAACGCGGCGCGACTGGAGCGCTCGGAGAGTGCCAAGGAGGGCTGCCAGGGCCAGGGCATACGAGTACGTGCCGGTGAAGACCGGCGCGCAGGCCGCGATCGCGAACGCGCGCGAGGGCCAGCGTGCGTCGTCTCCCCACTCCCGCGTCGCAAGCGAGGCGAAGAGCCCGGCCGAAGCGACGACCCCGACGAGTACGACGGGGACGTTCCCGAAGACGTACGCGGGGAAGTAGTAGAGGAGGCTGTAGGAGCTGAACGGATACTGGCCCCCGTACCAGAGGTTGTCCCACAGGAGCGCTCCGTCTCGGATGAGGAGAGCCCTGAATAGATGAGCCGGTGCGTCTCCGCCCGCTGGCCCGAAGGCGACGAGAGCCACCGCGAGGACGCCGGCGAGCACTGACGCTCGTACCACCTCTGACAGCGCGTATCCAGCGAACGGGGACGGACGCGCCCGGACGGCGAGCGTACCCGCGGTGTCCCCGCTCACCCCGGTGTGTTCGGCCACCGGCGGAGCATAGTTACGGTTCTCCATGGTCCGACTGCTCGCCATCTGCCTCCTGGCCGCGGCCAGTCTCGCTGGGCCGGCCGCGGCCGAGACCTTCCGCGTTGTCGTCGTTCCCGGGCTCGAGCTCGCCGATTTGCGGGCCCTCGAGGGCCGGGGCGCAGTCGGCCTGCTCGTCCCGGCGGCCGGGCCCACCACGAGCGGAGCAGACGTGCGGGCCGCGCTCGTTCGCGGGGCCGTGGCAGATTCCCTCCGCGGCGAGCGCCCATCGGGTTCTCCTCTGCTCTCGTTCGAGACCGCCGCCGCTGCGCCGGCCTCCGGGCCCACGATCGTGCTCGGTCTCCCGAGCGGCGGGCGGCAGCTGAACGACAGTCGGTACCCGATCGCCGTCATCGGGCACGGCTACGAGGGCATCCTGGTCTCCTCCTCGACCCGGATTCCTGGACTCGTCTCGGTCGCGGACGTCGCTCCGACGGCGCTCGGGTCGAAGGGTGCGCTCCGCTGGGAGGCCGATGGAGGCCCGGCGACGCGCATCCTCGAGCTCGACCAGCGGATTCGCGACAACCGGATCTCCGGCCGCGCCTCGAGTGTGCTCGCCGCCGCGCTGATCGTCCTGCTCGCGTACCTCGTGCCGGGCGCAGCCGTTTTCGGGTTCGCCGCCGCGCTCGGGGCCAACCTCGTGCTCGGAGCAGCAGGCATCTCCGAGCCCTGGGTCGTCATCCTGGCGCTGGGTCTGGCCGTGGCCCTGGGAGCGCCGTTCCTCGCGCGCGTCTTCCGTACCCCCACCGCCGTCGGTTTCGTCCTCGCTGCGGTCGTCCTTGGCTATCTCATCGCGCTCGGCGTCGACGGAACGGCCGTTTCCCTCGCCCCGCTCGGGCCGACCCAGAACTCGCGCTTCTACGGGATCTCGAATCAGCTCGAGGCGATGCTGCTCGTCCCCGCCTTCGCGGGCGCGGCCCTGCTTCTGCGTCGATTCGGGCCCGCCGCGTTCGTCGCCGTGGCACTCGTCGCCCTGGTCGCGGTTGCCGGCGACCGCTTCGGAGCAGACGGCGGCGGAGCGATCGTCCTCGGCGTGGGCTACGCCACCCTCGCGGTGACCCTCGCAGGCGGCGGTCGGCGGGCGCTCGTGGCGGGCTTCGCCGCGGCCGCGGCGCTCGTCGCACTCCTGGTGGGGATCGACGCGGCGACCGGCGGCTCGAGCCACGTGACTCGCGCAGTCCGGCGCGGCCCGGCGTCGCTCGCGAGCGACCTGCTCGACCGAGCTGCTCTGTCGTTCGACCGCGCCGTCCTTCACTGGTACACCGCCCTCCTCGTGTGCGTCGCGCTCGCGGCGCTGCTTCTGCTCACCGCGCGCCTACTCCGCACCAGCGTCCCCGACCGCGATCGTGCAGTCCCTCTCGCGCTCGCGGCCGCCACCTTGATCTCCCTCGTGGTCAACGATTCGCCCGTCGAGGTGGCGGTCTGCGGGTTGGTGGGATTCATCGCCGTCTCAGTGGGTAGACTCGCGCCCGATGCGCCGCTTCGTCCCCTTGGTCATGCTCCTCTGCGCGCTCGCGCTCGCCCTCGCCGCGGTGGGCTGCGGTAGCGGGGAGGAGACCACACCGACGCCTGAGACGGTCGTCGGAAGCGTGGCGCAGGCGACGGTGCCGGAGGGCGAGGCAGAGGCTGGCAAGGCGGTCTTCACGGACACAGGCTGCGGCAGTTGCCACACCTTCGCTGCAGCCGGAACGTCAGCGCAGGTGGGCCCGGATCTCGACGAATCCCTCCAGGGGCAGGACGATCAGTACATCTACGACGCGATCGTGAACCCGGACGCCAAGATCGCCGAGGGCTTCCAGCCGGGGATCATGCCGAAGACGTACGGCGAGCAGCTCGACGACGAGCAACTCGGCGACCTGGTCGCCTTCCTCACGCCGCAAAGCTGAGCCTCCCTCCCGGCCTTCCGTCCGAGGTCGAGGCGTTTGCCTGCGACCTCGACCGGACGCTCCTCCCCGAGACGCTCGTGCTCGGCGAGCGAACCCATGCTGCGATCCGCGCGGCCCGCTCCGAGGGCATCCGCGTCGTGATCGTGACGGGGCGGATGTTCCAGTCCGTCCGGCCCTACGCTCTCGACCTCGGGATCGACGATCCCGTCGTCTGCTACCAAGGTGCTGTGGTCGCCGAGCCGGCGAGCGGCCGCTTTCTGCGCCACATTCCCATCCCGCTCGAGCTGGCGCGGGAGACGATCGCGGCGGTCGAGGCCGAGGGCTTCCACCTCAATTGCTACGTCGACGACGAGCTCTACGTCGCGGAGGAGACTCCGGAATCCGACCGCTACTCTCGCTTCCAGAATCTTGTTGTGCACCCAGTCGGTGACCTACTCGCATGGCTCGAGAAGCCGCCCACGAAGCTCGTGGCGGTCGACGAGCCCGAGAAGCTCGACCGGCTCGAGGCCGATCTGAAGGAGCGTTTCGCCGGACGCCTCTACATCTCCAAGTCGCTCCCGTACTTCCTCGAGTTCGCGAGCCCGGAGGTGACAAAGGGATCGGGGCTGGCGTTTCTCGCCGAGCACCTCGGCTTCTCGGCCGAGAAGACCGTCGCCTTCGGCGACGGCGAGAACGACGTCGAGCTGCTCGAGTGGGCGGCCTACGGAATCGCGGTCGAGGACGCCCACGAGCGCCTGCTCGCGATCGCAGACGCGACCTGCCCGCCCGCGGAGGCCGAGGGGGTCGCCGGGGTGATCGAGGCGTACCTCGCATCCCACGATGCGAGGTCGGGCGGGATGAATCCCGCCCCTACAGAGCAGTAGGGGCCGGGCCTGCCCGGCCCGGCGAGCCGGTGTAGGGGCCGGGCTTGCCCGGCCCGCGTGCGCCATAGACTCTCCGCCATGATCGACGTCAGGACGGCGCGAAGCGATCCCGACACGTGGCGCGCCGCGCTCGCTCGCAAAGGCGCGGCGGAGGACTTCGATGCGCTCATGGAGGCGGACCGGCACTGGCTCGAGCTCGTTCCCAAGGTGGACGAGCTGCGTTCGCGCACCAAGCTGAAGGGGAAGCCGACTCCGGAGCAGGTGGAGGAGCTGAAGCAGGTGAAGGCCGAGCTGCAGCGCCTGCAAGGGGAGCTGGCCGATGCTGAGGCCCAGCGCCACGAGCTTTTGGAGCGCGTGCCGAACCCACCGGACCGGAGCGCACCGGACGGGCAGACCGACGACGACGCTGAGGAGGTTCGCCGGGTCGGCCAGCCGCCGGCGTTCGACTTCGAGCCACAGGATCACATGGATCTGGTCGGGGGGGAGCGCGGGATCGACATGGAGCGAGGCGCCCGGCTGTCGGGCTCCCGCTTCGCCTATCGGACCGGCGCCGTCGCTCTGCTCGAGCTGGCGCTCTACCGCTTCGCCCTCGGCCGGCTGACTGCGGCAGGCTTCGTGCCGGTGCTGCCGCCCGTGCTCGTGCGCGGGGAGGCCATGTACGGCACGGGCTTCCTCCCGACCGAGGAGGTCAACATCTATCGCGTCGAGCGGGATGAGCTCTACCTGACCGGAACCTCGGAGGTGGCGCTCGCCGGGCTCCACATGGGGGAGATCCTGGAAGCCGAATCGCTTCCGCGCCGCTATGCGGGCTATTCCACGTGCTTCCGGCGTGAGGCGGGAGCGGCCGGCAAGGACACGCGCGGCATGTTCCGGGTCCACCAGTTCGACAAGGTCGAGATGTTCGTGTTCTGCCCCCCGGAGTCGTCTGGTTCGGAGCACGAGCTGATCCTCGAGATCGAGGAGGGCCTCGTGCAGGCACTCGGGCTCCCTTACCGCGTCGTCAACATCGCCGCCGGCGACCTCGGCGGCGCGGCAACGAAGAAGTACGACATCGAAGCGTGGTTCCCGGCCCAGGGGCGCTACCGGGAGATCACCTCGTGCTCGAACACGACGGATTACCAGGCGCGGCGTCTCGAGATCCGATTTCGAGGCGGCCACGGGCCCGAGCTCGTACACACGTTGAACGGAACCGCGGCGACGGCGCGGGCCATGCTGGCGATCCTCGAGAACTTCCAGGACGCGAGCGGGTCGGTCGCGGTCCCGGAGGCACTCCTCCCGTTCGGCGCCCCCGAGCGCATCGGCAGCTAGTCGGAGAGCTCGCGGGCGATCGCGGCGAAGGCGCCCAGCTCGAGGTCCCAGAGCGCGTCTTCGTCCGCCACCGGCCAGGTCGAGAGCTTCACGCCCACGACTTCGGACTCGGGATCGATGTAGATCGTCTGCCCGTGAATCCCGAGCGCCGCGATCGTGCCGCGGTCCGGATCGAGCACCCACCATTTGTTCCGATACGACCACCCGGGCCACTTGGCCCCCTCGTCGCTTCGCGCGAACGCGGAGCGTGAGGCGTCGTCCCCGCCCCGCCGCGTGTCCTCGATCCACTCGGCCGGAACAACCTGCTCGTTCTCCACGCCGCCGCCCGTGAGAATCATTTGACCGAACCGGCCGAGATCGCGGAGCGACGCACTCATGCCGCCGTCCGCAAGCGCGCACCCGCGCCGGTCGACGGTGATCTCCGCGTCCTGCTCGGCGCCGATCCGGCTCCAAAGCTCCTGCGAGACGAGTTCGGCGTAGCGCACTCCTCCGACGCGCTCCAGGAGCCACCCGAGGAGGTCGGTCAGGATCGACCGGTACTCGAAGACCTCGCCGTGCGGGCGCTCGTTCTCGAGCATGGCGATGTAGGCCCAGGTGTCCGGTGCGACAAGCGGGCCCGTGGGCGGAGACCAGCCGATTACTGTCTCGTAGAGGCTGATGTCCGAGTCGGGGTCGTCGTAGACCTCCGAGAAGCGCGTGCCCGTGCGCATGTCGAGGAGATGGCGAACGGTTGCTCCCTCGAAGCTCCCGCCGGCGAGCTCGGGCAGATAGTGGACGACCTGCTCTTCGGGATCCAGGTCGCCACGTGCGACCAGGATGCCTGCGACTGACGCCGCAACCGACTTCGAGACCGAC
>DASQGA010000002.1:0-1567 GCA_035632855.1 Gaiellaceae bacterium
GTTGAGCGTGTTCTGGTTTCCGAACGCCACGGCGAGCACGGCGTAGAGCGCGACGAGAAAGAAGAGCGAGAGCCATGCAACCCCGGGGAGCGCCACAAGGCGCCAGGTCCAGCGCGACTCCATCAGTGCCGCAGTTGGTGCTGCACTACCCGGCCCTGAACTTCGACCAGGCCTGGTCCCAGAGGCGTTCGCCCTCGACGGTCAGCTGGAGCAGCTCCTGGTTGACGGCGAACTGATCGGGACGAGTGACCGCGGAGGCGAGGGTCTTCGGGATCAGGCCGCGATTGACGAGCGCCTCGGCGTCGATGGCACGTTGCGGAGGGATGTAGCCGTTTTGTTGGACGAAGTTTTCGTAGGCGTTCGTCTCCTCGAGCATGAAGTCCAGAAAGGCGTGGGCGAGGACGGGCGCCTCGGCCGCTCGGGTGATGCAGAGGTAGTCGTTCTGCACGACGCCGCCCGTCTCGGGGCCCCAGAAGGAGAGGACGTCGGGACTGACGCCCGACGGCAGGTAGTAGAAGGCGCCCGAGAGCAGGTCACCCGACCAGGAGTGGTGCAGCCAGGTCTTGGCCTCGGGCAGCGTCTGGTAGTCGGTGATCGTGACCTTGATGTTGCAGATGTCCGCGAGCTCAGCGAGGTCGCGACCGGCCTTGGCGACGATCTCCGGGTCCTCCGTGTTGACGTCGACCCTGGAATCGCTACGCATTGCGTCCCGCTGCATCGGCATGCTGAGCCCGTCGCGCTTGTCGTCGAGGAGACCGACCTTGCCGCGATAGGGCGCCGACTGCCAGAAGATGTCCCAGGGGACGTCCATGGCCGCGACGTCCTCGCGCAGCTTGTCGTTGCGCCAGCCGATGCCGTCCTGCCAGACGACGTAGGGCACCGTGTACCGGGAGCCCCGGTCGTAGAACGGGTCTGCGAGCTCGGGCCAGATGTTCTTCTCGAGATTCGGAAGGTAGGCGTGGTTGAGCGGCTGCAGCAGCTGCCTGGCCATCAGGTTGAGGATGTTCGAGCCGGAGAGACCGAGAATGACGTCGAAGCTGACCGTGCCCGCCGAGAGCTTCGCCACCGCCTCGTCGGCCGAGTTGTACGTGGCGACCCCAATCTTGCAGTCGTACCGCTGCTCGAACTGCTTGATGAGGCCCGGGTAGAGATAGTCGGCGTAGTTGAAGAGGCGGAGCGTGCCGCCCTCGGGCTTGCCGCCCTCGGGGAGCATCGGGTTGTCGTCCGTGATCGCCCACGTGACGCTGTTGTCGTTGCGCGGCAGCGGCAGCCCGCCGGGACCGGCCGGCTTCGCCTCGACGAGCGGCGAGCCGCCCGCGAACGCGCCGTCCTCGCAGGCGCCGATCGGAGTCGTAGTGTTTTCGCAGCCAGCGAGTGTGCCGGCCACGCCAACGCTGACGGCTGCTCCGGCCGCACCGCGCACGAACTGGCCGCGAGTCAGGCGGGGTCTGTCCTTTGGATGAGGCATGCCGGACGAGACGAGGATGAATAGTGAACGTCCTACTGGCCGACAAGTCAAGCCGGAGCCGGAGCGGGCGTGGCGTCAGGAGAGACGCTCGGCTCGCCA
>DASQGA010000003.1:0-8355 GCA_035632855.1 Gaiellaceae bacterium
TGTCCTGCTCGCGTTCCTGGTCGCCAGGATGGGCCGGCGCGAGGCCGTCGCTGCACTTCGGGCCACAGGTCGGTCCGGCGTCGTTCTCGGGGCGATCAACGGCGCGATTCCGTTCACGCTGATTGCGTGGGGCGAGAAGCACGTCGACTCGGGCATCGCGGCGATCGCGAACGCATCGGTGCCCATCTTCGTGGCGCTCCTCGCCATCCGGTACAGCCCGGGCGAGCGCGTCACCGGGACACGTCTCGCCGGCGTCCTGCTCGGCCTGGCCGGGGTCGGAGTGCTCGCCGGGTTCCATCCGCAGGGCGGCTGGTGGGCGGTGGCCGGCACGCTGGCGGTCGTCGTCGCCTCGTTCTCGTACGCCTGCGCGAACCTCTTCACGCAGCACCGGTTCTCGACGACCCTGCCGCTCGTGACGGCGACGTCCGCGGTCATCTGGGGTGCAGTCGTCCTCCTGCCGCTCTCGTTCTTCCAGATCCCCGAGCAGGTGCCGAGCGCGAAGGCGCTGGGGTCGGTCGCGGCGCTCGGGATTTTGGGGACCGCGGTCGCATCGATCATCCTGTACCGGATGCTCGCGACCTACGGCTCCTCGCGCACCTCGCTCGTCACCTACCTGCTGCCGCCGTTCGCCCTCTTCTACGGTGTCACTCTTCTCGACGAGCGCCTAACCGCAAACGCCGTGCTCGGCCTCGTTCTCATCCTGGGTGGCGTCGCCCTCGGAGCCGGCCTCGGCCTAACGCGGCGGTCGCGCGAGGCGCTGGCCGCCCCCCAGCGTCCGTGACCGAGCCGCTCGAGGGACACGGGTTCCGGCTGCGGCGGGCAGTCAGGGCCGATGCCGACTTCCTCGTCGGCCTCGCGACGAACGAGGACATCGAGCCGTTCATGTCGGCAGTCTCCGCGCGGGACGAGGCCTCCCTCCTCGAGGAGATCGAGCGGTCGGAGACCGAGCCCGACGTCCACGGGCGGTTCGTGATCGAGGTCGAGTGGCACGGGAGCACGTGGCGGGCAGGAACGATGGCCTTCTCGACGGGCAACCAGCGGAGCCGCATCGCGCAGCTCTACGGAGTCATGCTCCATCCCGACTTCCGCGGGCGCGGCCTCGCTGCGGAAGCGACCAAGCTCGTGGCGCGGCACCTGATCTTCGACCTCGACTTCCATCGCGTGCAGCTCGAGTGCTACGGGTTCAACGACCGTGCGATCCGCCATTTCGAGCGGGCGGGGTTCATCAAGGAGGGCGTCAAGCGAAAGGCCTACCGGCGTCGCGAGGAGTGGGTCGACGGCATCGTGTTCGGTCTCGTCCGCGAGGATCTCGAGACGGCGTGAGCGGGAGCGGGCCCCTCCGCCTCCGCAGCGTGCCTGCGGAAGGAGCGTTCCGGTCGGAGCGAAATGGAGTAGCCTCCGGCCCTCGGAGGAGCAAGCGGCATGGAGCTCAGCCGCAGGTGCTCTCGCACCACGGAGGCCGACCACGGCCATCAGACGAGCGGCAGACCAGCACGAGGAGGAAACGATGAACTACCGGTTCGCGTACGCGGTCGGCTTCCACCCCTGGGAGGACGCCGAAAGCGATCCGCCGTTTGCCGAGAAGATCTCGGAGATGTTCGACCGCGAGGAGAGCGGACGCGAGCCGCCCTACGGCCCGGCGCTCGATCTTGGCACCGGCAGCGGGATCTGGGGGGTACAACTGGCAAATCGGGGCTGGCAGGTCACCGGTGTCGACATCGTCGAGAAGGCCCTGCAGCGCGCGCGCGACCGGGTGAAAAACGCCGGCGTCGACCTGCGGCTCGTTCACGGTGACGTGACGGCACTGCGGGAAGCGGGCGTTGGCTCCGACTTCCGGTTGGTCTTGGATACCGGGACCTTCCATGGCCTGAACAGCGCGCAGCGCGGTGCGATGGGTCGGGAGGTCACCGCGGTGGCCGCGCCCGACGCAACCGTGCTGATGCTCGTCTGGCCCAGGCGCCGGAGACCCCTGATCCGGGGGGCGAGCCGTAGCGAGGTCGAGGTGGCCTTCCCCGGCTGGAAGGTGACCGACGTGGAGACGTCGCACTTCCACCCGCCAAAGATCCTGGAGCTGCTGCTGAGGCCTGATGAGCACTGGTACCGGCTCCGTCGCCGCGCCTAGCCCCGCCGGGCCGTTAGGCTCGGGGCCGAAGGAAGGAGCCGCATGGAGTTGATTCACACGTGTTACCGCATCACCGAGCCCGACCGCTCAGTCGCGTTTTACGAGGCGCTCGGCTTCGAGGAGCGTGGCCGCATGCCAATTCGCAACGAGGCGACGAACATCTTCATGGGCCTCCCGGGAGACGCCGACCGGCTCGAGCTGACCCATAATCACGAGACGCCGGAGGGTGGGTACGAGCTCGGCACGGCATACGGTCACATCGCCGTCACCGTCGACGATCTCGACTCGACGCTCGAGCGTCTTGCCGGCCAGGGCATCGAGCCCGAACAACCTCCGTACACGGTGCGAGAGGGCGGGTCGCGGCTCTGCTTCGTCCGCGATCCGGACGGCTATCGAGTTGAGTTGATCGAGCGCGGCTAGCTCAGTTTGCAAGCGTCAACTTACTAGACGGCTATCGAGTTGAGTTGATCGAGCGCGGCTAGTCAGCGGCGAAGTCCGAGGGCTTGTGTGCCACTGTCGCATCGCGAATAGCATCCCCGGCGTATCGACTGTCGCCGAGTACGAGGAGGCTCCAGATGCTGACAGAGTTCCGCGATTTTCTCTTGCGCGGCAACATCGTCGAGCTTGCCGTTGCGTTCGTGATGGGAGTGGCCTTCGGGGCGCTCATCACCTCGTTCGTCGACAACCTCTTGATGCCCATCGTTGCGATGATCATCGGGAAGCCAGACTTTCGCGAGCTGACCTTCACGATCAACGACGCGGTCTTCCGTTACGGCTCCTTCCTAACCGACTTGCTCACGTTCGTCGCTGTCGCCGTCGCCGTGTTCTTCTTCGTCGTCAAGCCGGTGAACGCCTTGATGAATCGCCACCGCTCGCCGGTCGAAGAGGGCATGCAAGACGAGGAGCGCCGTCACCAGGAACTCCTCGCGGTGCTCGGCCAGATCCGCGCGTCATCGGGTTAGCTCTGCCGAAAGCCGAGAGGAGGGGGAGTCAGTTGCGGGCCCTTCGCGAGAAACTATGCCTGATGAACTTGCCCAACTAAAGTTCCCGGACGGCTACCGGGTTGAACCAAATCGAGCAGCGCGGCGCCTGACTCGTCAACTTCCACACGTACAGTTCCTAGACGGCTACCGGATCGAGCTGATCGAGGAGCGCTAGCGAGCTCTGGTCGCTGGGCGGACCCGCTATCGGGACGCGGCCCGCTACTCGGCCGATGCCACACGTCGGCGATGATGTCGCGCTCATCCCCGAAGCATTGAAAGTGAGCTGGATGACCATGCGGCCGACTCAGAAGTTGTCGGTGTGTATCGCGGGAGCCACGGGCTGGACTGGGCGAGCGCTGGTGCGGGCCGTGCTCGACGCGCCCGACCTTGCGCTCGTTTCCGCCGTCAGCCGATCGGCGTCCGGTCAAGATCTCGGGGAGGCGCTCGGTGGGGCTGCGCTGGGAGTTCCAGTTCACGGGACCGTGGACGAGGCGCTCGACGACACCGACGTCCTCATCGACTACACGTCCGCGACGGCGGTCAAGGCGAACACGCTGGCGGCGATCGACGCGGGGGTGGCCGTGGTGGTCGGCAGCTCGGGTCTGGCGGCTACGGATTTCGCCGAGATCGACTCGGCAGCTCGCGAGCGCTCGGTCGGGGTAGTGGCGTCAGGAAACTTCTCTCTGACCGCCGCGATGTGCCAGGCCGCAGCGCTTCTTGCGGCGCGTCACCTGCCGCAGTGGGAGGTCATTGACTACGCAAGCGCCACCAAACCCGACGTTCCGAGCGGGACGGCACGCGAGCTCGCGGAGCGCCTCGGCGAGATTCGCCGCCCCGAAATAGGGCGCCCAATCGAGGATCTCCACGGGCCCCCGGAGGCACGCGGCGTCACCGTGGGCGGTGCCCAGGTGCACTCAGTGCGCCTCCCGAGCTTCGTCGTGTCCACCGAGGTCGTTTTCGCCCTTCCCGACGAGCGCCTGACCATCCGCCATGACGCGGGGGGAACGGCCGAGCCGTATGTCGAGGGCACGCTGCTCGCGGTGCGCAAGGTGCCGGAGTTAGTCGGGCTCACGCGAGGCCTCGACACCGTTCTGCTGGATACGGAGTAACGCCTCCGTGGTTCGACTTTCGACCGTCGCTTTCTAGACGGCTACCGGATTGAGCTGATCGAGCACGGCTGACGCAGCCGAGGGATCCAGGCGCTCACTGCCGGACGGGCTCCTCACAGCCGATCTCGACGTGAATTCCGTCGGGATCGAAAACGAAGAGCTCGTAGTAGTCCGGCAGGTCGCGATCCTGCTCGGGTGGGTAATGGATGCGCGCGCCGATGCTGAGACAGCGCTCGTACGCCTCGTCCACGTCGGCGCGTGTCTCGACGTAGAAGGCGATGTGCTCGATGCCGACGTCGTAGTAGCGATGCTCGCCGCCGTCGGCGGGCCGCAACCCAAGTAATTGCTCGCCGAACCGCAGGTACACGACTTCCTCCGTACCGCGATAGGACGGAAACCGCGAATCCTCCACGAGGCCGAACGGACCGAGTACCCCGAGGTAGAAAGCGAGCGACTTGTCGACGTCGCGCACGGCCAGATCTACATGATGGATTCCTAGCGCCGGCATGCCTCCTCCTCGGCGCACGTGAGGCCGCGAGTGTACGACAGTCGATCGTCCTGGGCACCGTTCAATTCGCTATCGACGACACGACCTAATTCAGCGAATTGGCGGCGAAGGCGACCGCGAAGAGAATCGCTGCGGCAAGCCCGCCGGGCCCGGTGAGCCAGACCATGCGGTCGCGCCGGCGGTCAGCGAGGAGGGTGAGCACACAGACCGCGAGGCAGGCACCGATCGCCACCACGGTTAGGGCGTGAGCGTCGTATGCCTCCCAGCGACTGATCCCGCCCCGTCGGTAGCTGTCCTCGCTGGCCGCGTAGTAAGTGAGGTACGCCCCGGCGCCGGCGAACAGAATCGCTTGAGCGACGAGCGTCGGCGAGCGGGTCCCGGTCTGGGCGCGCGCGAGCGCGGGCGCGCGCACGACCGTCCAGAGCGAGTCGGCGAGCAGGGCGATGGTGAGTAGGAAGCCCACATGGGCACGGTAGCCCCGCAAGGGGACCGCACTGTCTCGTTTCGTGACCCTTTGGGGCGCCATTCGGCTCAGGGCGTGACACACTGGCGCGTCTTTCCCGCGTAACGTGCACCACGTGACGACGAAGGTGGCGACGGCCTGGGGCAAAGCGGCGGTGGTGGAGCAGCTCACGCTTCCTCAACGGGCAGGCGGGAAGCGCTTCTCCTCCCTCGTAGAGCTCCTCGAGAACGACAAGGGCGAGAAGCTCGTCCGCTTCGCCTATTCCACCGACGGCGTCGTGAGACGAGGGCCCGTGACGCTTAGGGCCGTGGACCTCGAACGGCTACAGCGGGAGCTCGGCGGCTCGCCCGGGCTCGCAGAGATGCTCCGGATGGAGGCGTAGCCGGAGGCGGCGTGAATGCTAGGAGGGCTTGGCAGCCTTCGACCCCGAGGCGGAACGTCGCCCGCGCGGGGCGCGGCGCTGCTTCCGGCGCCCGAAAAAGGCGCCCAGGTCGAACGGGCTCGGCTCCCCGTCATCCGCCTCCTGGCGGGCCAGCTCGTCGAGTTCTGCACCGGTCAGGAAGATGATCGCAGAGACGTAGAGGTAGGAGGTGAGCGTCAGCACGGCCGCCAGGTTCCCGATCGCCGACCGGTATGAGGCGACGCTCGTCACGTAGTACCGAAACCCGATCGAGGCGAGGACCCAGGCCACGATGACGAGGAGCGAGCCGGTGCTTACCCAACGCGAGGAACTCGGCGCTGCCGGCGCAAAGCGAAGCAGAAGCCAAGTGGCCGACCCGAGGAGGACGATCGCGAAGATCCAACTGCCTCCGACCGCGACCGGACCCGGCACAGAGTGCGTGTGGCGGCCGATGGTGGCGAGGAGCCCAGCGCCGACGATGCAGACGGTCGTCGAGACCGCCAATCCGAGCGAGATCGCGAACCGGAGCCAGACCGGCCGGACTTCCTCCGACTCGTAGATCTTGTTGAGTCCTCCCATCGCGGCGCGGACGGCCCCCGAGACTTCCCAGACCGCGAGGGCGAGCGCAAAGCCGAGGAGGAAGAGCGTGTCGTGACTGAAGATCCGCTCGACCGTTGAGTCGATCGCGAGGTAGGTGACCCCGGTGAACCTCTCCTGCACGAACGGGGCGAGCTGCTCGGTCCACACTGTCTCGCGCCCCAGCGTCCCGAGGAGCGCGAGCCCGAAGAGGACGAGGGCGACGAGAGCGATCAAAAGCTGGAACGCGATTGCGCTCGCGTACGTGAGGATCTGATGCTTGCCGATGCGCCGGGCGAGCACCCGCATCCCGCCGTGGGCTCGGCCTTCGGACCTTCCCTTGCGGGCCGGGGGGCTCATGAGCGGCGTCTACCCGGCCCTCGAAGGCGCGAAGCTAGGTTGCCGTAGCAAGTGAGCGCTCGCGGGCGGCGTCGACGAGCCCGGCGAGGAGCAAGGCGCCGTCGCCGGAGCCGAGCAGCGGATCGACCGCGTGCTCGGGGTGGGGCATGAGCCCCACGACGTTGCCGGCGCGGTTGCAGACGCCGGCCACGTCCGCCGCGGACCCGTTCGGGTTCGCACCCTCGAGGTAGCGGAGGACGATCTGGCCCTCGGCCTCGAGCTCTGCGAGGAGCCCGGCCGGGGCGAAGAAGCAGCCCTCACCGTGCTTGACCGGAATCACGAGCCGGTCTCCGACCGCACAGCGTGCCAGCAACGGAATGTCGTCGCGCTCCACCTGCACTAAGACGTCTTCGCAGACGAAGGAAAGGCTCTCGTTGGCGCGGAGAGCGCCGGGCAGGAGCCCCGCCTCGCAGAGGATCTGGAAGCCGTTGCAGATCCCAAGCACCGGGCCCCCGGCTGCCGCGAACTCGGCCACCGCGCGCATCGCAGGCGCGAAGCGGGCGATGGCGCCGCAGCGGAGGTAGTCGCCGTACGAGAACCCGCCCGGCAGGACGACCGCCCCCACCTCGGGGAGCTTCGGCTCTGCGTGCCAGACCATGACGGGGTCGGCGCCGAGCGCTGCGAGCGCCCAGGCTGCGTCGCGGTCGTCGTTCGAGCCCGGAAAGACGAGGACGCCGACACGAGGCTTGCCCAGATCAGCCATCTAGCTCGATCTCGTAGCTCTCGATGAGCGGGTTCGCGAGCAGGCTCTCGCACATGCGCTCGACCTGCGCACGGGCGTCCGCCGACGTGGCCGCGTCCACCTCGACGTCGATCAGGCGGCCGACTCGAGCCTCGCCGACGGGAAAGCCGAGGTGACGGAGCGAGCTCTCCACGGCCTGACCCTGCGGATCCCGGATCCCCGCCTTCGGCCGCACGAGCACGGTCGCCTTCACGAGAGCACCACGTTCGGATCCGACGAGTATTCCTCGAAGGGGAGGCCGGTCAGGCGCTCGAAGGCCTCCAGGTAGCGGGCGCGCGTCCCCTGGACCACCTCGTCCGGCAGCTCCGGCCCGGGATCCTGCTTGTCCCAGCCGAGCGTCTCGCAGTAGTCCCGGACGTATTGCTTGTCGAACGACGCCTGGGGTCGGCCCGGCTCGTACTCGCCGGCGGGCCAGAAGCGCGAGGAATCCGGGGTCATGACCTCGTCCGCAAGGATGAGCGTCCCGTCCCGGCCGAGCCCGAGCTCGAGCTTCGTGTCGGCCAGGATGATTCCCCGCTCGAGCGCATAGGCGGCGCCGTGCCGGTAGATCTCGAGCGAGATGCGCTCGACTTCGGCGAGGAGTCCGGCTCCGACGAGCTCGGCCGCCCGCTCGCGGTCGATGTTCTCGTCATGGCCGGTCTGGGCCTTCGTCGCAGGAGTGAAGATGGGCTCCGGGAGCCGGTCGGACTCCCGTAGGCCGTCAGGGAGGGCATGCCCGCAGACCGAGCCGTTGGCCCGGTAGTCCTTCCACCCCGAGCCCGCGAGATAGCCGCGGACGACACACTCGATTGGCAGCATCTCGAGTCGTCGCACCTCGGTCGAGCGCCCGTCGGGCCGAAGCGCCAGCAGGTGGTTCGGGACGATGTGGCTCGTCCGCGCGAACCAGAAGCCGGAGAGTCCCGTGAGGACGCGACCCTTGTCCGGGATCTCGGTCGGGAGGACGACGTCGAAGGTCGAGATGCGGTCGCTCGCGACCAGGAGAAGCCGGTCGGCGGCGAGCTCGAAGATCTCGCGCACCTTCCCGCTCGCGACGTGCACGGCTGCGTCAGGCAT
>DASQGA010000004.1:0-10643 GCA_035632855.1 Gaiellaceae bacterium
ACGGCGCGAGACCGAGGCTCGCGTCCTCGCCGTGCTCGAGCGGGTCGCGATGAGCCCGTCCGTCATCGACCGCTACCCCGACCAGCTCTCCGGCGGCGAGAGGCAGAGAGTCGCGATCGCCCGCGCCCTCGTCTGCAAGCCCTCGCTCTTGATCTGCGACGAGGTCACGTCGGCGCTCGACGTCTCAGTTCAGGCCGCGATCGTTCAGCTCCTGCGGGGCCTCCAGCAGGACATGGGCCTGACGATGCTCTTCGTGACTCACAATCTGCCGCTCGTGCGCTCGATCGCGCATCGTGTCGTGGTGATGAGCGAGGGGCGCATCGTCGAAGTCGGCCCGGCGGACCGGGTGCTCGACGCGCCCGAGGCCGAATACACGCAGAAGCTGCTTGCGAACACACCTACGCTCGAAGCCGTCGTCGCGTGAACCGGCGGTAATCGGCGTCCTCGTGGGTCATCGCGCGGTTCGGAGCTAGTCCAGCTGCTTCCGGAAGAACACGCGGGAAAACCCCGCTTCGCGGCGACGGCCAGTCTCGACGTAACCCAGAGCCGGGTAGAGACTCAGATTCTCGGTCATTCGCTCGTTCGTGTACAGCTTGACCGCCCGGAGGCCCAGCTCGCTTGCATGACGCTCGGCAAAGCCGATGAGCGCGCGGCCGATGCCGCGGCCTTGCCTCGTCGGGGAGACGGCCACGTTCTCGAGGATGAGCGAGTTCTGCCGGGGCCGGAGCACGAGCACGCCCACGACCGTCTCGTCCTCGCACGCGACCCAGACCTCGCGGGCGGCGACCAGCGCGTCGTAGTCCGCGCTCATGGGAGCCGGCGGGCGCCCGATCCGCTCCACGTAGATTGCGTAGGCGGCCTGAACGCAAGAGCTCACCGCGTCGACGTCGGCCGGCTCCGCGACGCGGATGCTCACGCGAGCCCTCGCGTCCGGAAACATCGTCTACACGAGGAGGACGAGCCTGTCGCGGTGAACCGCCTCGACGCCTCTGCGCCGAGACGCGAGCTCGGCGCGGGGCGCTCCGGCGATCCCCTTCGCGAACACGCCTCCTTCCTGGCCGACGAGCTCGACCGCGTCTCCCGGCCCGAAGTCGCCGTCCGATCCGACGACCCCGGCCGCGAGGAGGCTCGCGCCTTGCTCGACCACCGCGCGGCGCGCGCCGTCGTCGACCGTCAGACGTCCCGTAACCGGCTTGCAGTAACGGAGCCAGAGCTTGAAGGCCGACTCGCGCGGCTCGCCCGGAGCGAAGCGCGTCCCGCGCTGCTCGCCTGCGACGAGCGGCCCGAGCACTGCGTCGCCCGTCCCGGCCGCGATCACCGTCGGGATTCCGGCCGCGGCGGCGAGCTGCGCCGCGAGCACCTTGCTGCGCATGCCACCCCGGCCGAGCGGCGTTCCGTCGCCGAAGGCCGCCTCGGGAGCAAGCCGCCCTTCCTCCAGAAGCTCGGCGCCCGGCGACCCTGGGGCGCGCGTGTAGACGCCTTCGACCTCGGTCAGTAGGACGAGCAGGCGCGCCCCGGTGAGCACCGCGACCTGCGCCGCGAGCGCGTCGTTGTCGCCGAAGGTGATCTCGTCCGTCCCGGTGGCGTCGTTCTCATTGACGACGGTGACCGCGCCCAGCCGGATCAGCTCGCCGAGCGCGTTCCGGACATTGACGTATGCGGCACGGTCGGCCAAGTCCGCCGCCGTCAGGAGCACCTGCGCGACCGCGAGACCCTCCGGCGCGAGTGCCGCCTCCCACGCCGCCTGGAGCCGCGCCTGACCGAGGGCCGAGGCCGCCTGGAGCCGGGGGACGCTCCGCGGCCGCCGCTCGAGCCCGAGGCGCGGGAGCCCGAGCGCGATCGCACCGGAGGAGACGACGCAGACCGGCTTCCCGGCCCGGACGAGCACCGCGATCTCGCGCGCTCGTGCGCGCAGCAGCGAGCGGCGGACGCGACCGCCGCGCGCCGCGACGAGGCTCGTCCCGAGCTTGACGACGATCGGCCGCCTCACCGACGCTGGCTTCCGTCGCCGACGACCCGGTACTGCCGCAGCCACAGGTCGCGGTAGGTGACCGGGCCACGCGGCCCCGGCACCCAGTCGACGTTGATGCCCGTCTCGGGCGCGCCGGTGAGCTCGAAGCCGTCGGCGAAGCGGGTGGGAGCGTGCCAGAAGGCGGCCGTGCCCCGGTAGGCATCGAGGAAACGCGAAGCGGCCGCCTCGTCCTCGGCCACGATGCCTGCAGCTAGGCCGGACGTCTCGGCGTTCGCGATCTCGACTGCCTCCGCGAGGCCGTCGACGACGTCGACGGTGACGGTGGCGACGCGCTCGGCGTCGTTCGCCCACTCGTGGCCGAGCCGCCCGTCGAGCGGCACGAGCTCGGCGAGCTCCCGCGCACGCGCCGTCCCGCACGCCTCCAGCCCGAGCCGGCCGAAGAGCTCGAGCAGGTCGGGCAGGAGGGGCGCCGCGGCCCGGTCGACCAGGAGGAGGTTGAGTCGGTTGCAGACCCCGAGGCGGTCGAGGCTCGCCTCGACGAGCGCGAGCGCCCGCTCGCGGGCGGCCGAGGGGTGGAGGTAGAGGACGCCGCCGCCCTCGGCGTGCGCGAGCGTCCGCACGCCCCGCTCGGCGGCGAGGCGCGCGAGCGCCGCCGTTGTCTCGCCGCTCCCCCGCAACACGACGAGCGGGATCACGTGCGGGAGCGAGACGAGCAGGCGCGCTCCTTCCCGGTCCGCCGATCGGACGAGTCCGACGGCGCCGGGCGGCAGACCGGCGCGCTCAAGTGCGGGGCGCAGTACCTCGTCCACCAGCACGGTCACCGTCCGGAGCGCGGCTCCGCCGGTGCGGAGGACGGCGGCATTGAGGCTCTTGAGCAGCTGGCCGGCGACGTCGAGGGCGACGTTCGGGCGGGCCTCGAAGTTGGCGCCGACCGTCCCGATCGGGACACGCCGCTCGCTCACGCGGAGGCCGTTCGGGAGCGTCCACGAGCCGGCCTCGCGCTCGAGCGGCGGCAGCTTTGCCGTCGCCTCGAGCTGGCGGGCGAGCGCCTCGGCCCGCGCGTCGTCGAGGCGGAGCCGGTCGAGCGTGCCCTCGTCCAGCCGGTCGGCGGCGGCCTCGCAGTCCGCCCTGTTCGCGTCCAGAACTGCAGCCTGGCGCTCGCGGGCGAGCGCGGCGGCCCCCCGGAGCGCCTCGGTGACCGCATCGTCTGTCAGCTGCGGCCCAGACCGCTGGGCAGCGCGCGCCTCGGCCTCCACCACCTCGCGCAGCTCCATCCGTGGACACTAGCCGGTCGTAGAGTTGACGCCGTCCTGGCCGATCGAGCAGGCCTGCTCGGCCGAGGGCCGCGAGCTGCTCGGCTGGCGACCGGGTGCCCGTCGAGCCAGACGCCCTGGGCGACGCCGCTCGGGCCTGCGCGCCGCGGGCCGACCAGGTGGGGCTACCGGACCTGCGCGAGCCTCCGCCCGGCGCCCTCGCCCTCGGCTGCTGCCTCGTCTGATTGAGGAGGCTCCGACGCTCAATCTGATTGGAGTTCTAGGAGGATTCTGACCGACGTAACCGGACGAGGATTGATCGCTCGGTTTCCCGCCGAGAGCGCGCGCGTGCTCGATCTGGGCGAGGAGCCTCCAGCGTCTCCCGCAGCAGATCCAGACGGTCACTGAAGATCCCGGTGACTCCGAGGCCGGCCAGCTTACGCATCCGGGCCGGCTCGTTCACTGTGTAGACGGTCGTCTCCAGGCCGAGCGACTGGGCGAGGCGGATCCCGCGCGTCGTCGCGAGTTCGTCCTTGAACCCGACGCCCCGGGCACCGAGCTCCGCCGCGCGGCGGATCGGAACGTACTCGACGTGCTGGATCGTCCGGAGATCCGGTCGTATCGCGCGCACTTCCGCGATCGCGCGCGCCGAGAACGAGAGGACGAAGACAGACTCGGGATCGAAGTCGTGCGCCGCGATTCTGTCGAGGATGCGGCGCGTGAGCGTATGCCGGCGATACAGGTCCGGCCGCTTGATCTCGACCGCGAACCCGATCCGCCCCTTGCACTCCTCGATCACCTCGTCGAGCGTCGGCACGTCGGCCTCGAGATCGGCCCGGTCCCGCCTGCACGGGTCGTGCACGACGACCAGCTCCCCGTCCCGGTTCGCCTGGACGTCGAACTCGACGTAGTCGGCGCCCAGTTCGATTGCCCGGCGGAAGGCCGCAAGCGTGTTCTCGGGGATCTCCCAGCACGCCCCGCGGTGCGCGAAGACGAGCATCAGGAGAGGTATCGGCGCATCACGTCCGGGTCGACGCGGTCGACGAGCTCCTCGGCTTCGGCGAGGCGCTCCGGGACGAGGGTGCCGCGAACGGCCACCACGCGCATGCCCGCGCCGCGCGCCGAGGCGATGCCCGCCTCGGTGTCCTCGAAGACCAGCACGTCTCCAGGTTCGAGCTGGCCACCGAGGAGCTCGAGCGCCCGCTGGTAGCCCTCCGGGTCGGGCTTGCCGTGGGCGATGTCGTCCGCCGTGACGATCGCAGTGAAGAGCGATGTGAGCCCGGCCGCACGGACGACGGGCTCGATCTCCGCCCGCGCCGCGCCGGACACGATCGCGACCGGAACGCGCTCGGCCGCGTAGCGAACTGCGACGCGGGTCGGTTCCTCGATGGTCGACCCGTCTGCGCATGCGGCGCGGTAGCGGACGATCCTCTCCTCGATCACCTCGTCGACGTCCGGATGGTCCCCCCCGAGCCAGGTGCGCACTATCTCCGGATCGGAGAGGCCGGCCAGGTGGTCGAAGTACTCCTGCGCCGAAAGCGGCTTTCCGTGCTCGGCGAAGAGCTCCGTGAAGATCTCGCAGAGGATCGGCTCGTCGTTCGAGAGCGTCCCGTTGAAATCGAAGATCACGGCGCTGACGGCCATGGGGCGCGAGACTACTGCGCGTGCCCGCCGCCGCCCTCGCCTTCGCGATCGCCGCGGCATTCCTGCACGCCTTCTGGAACCTGCTCCTGGCGAAGGCGCGGGACCCCGAGGCCGCGACCGCGGTCATGCTCTGCTTCGCGCTCGTTGCGTACGCGCCCGTCGCGGCGCTGACGTGGCACCTGGAGCGGGCCGCGATCCCTTACCTGGTCGTCACGTCCTTCCTCCAGCTCGTCTACACAGCGCTCCTCGCCGCGGCCTACCGCAGAGCGGAGCTCTCGGTCGTCTATCCGATCTCCCGGGGCACGGCGCCGGTGCTCGTGCTGCTGGTCGGGATCGCGGCGCTCGGGGCCGGCACCTCGGCGCAGCAGGCCGCCGGGGTGTGCCTCGTGGGACTCGGGATCCTGCTCGTTCGCGGCCTGAAGCGGAAGGCGGACCTGGTCGGGGTGATCTTCGGGCTCGTCCTGGCGGGTTTCATCGCCGCCTACACGCTCGTGGACAAGGACGGGATCCGCTACGCCGCTCCCTTCGTCTACCTGGAGCTTTCGATGATCCTCCCGGCGGTTGGCCTGACGCTGCTGGTCGCGCGCCTGCGTGGATGGCGCTCGCTCGTCGCCGAGGTGCGGCCGGCGACGGCGCTCGCCGGCTTCGCCACCTTCGGCGCCTACGGGCTGGTGCTCGCGGCGCTCGCACGCGCGCCGGCGGCATCGGTGGCGGCAGTCCGGGAGACGAGCATAGTGATCGCAGCCGGCTTCGCGGCAATCGTCCTCCGCGAGCAGGTCGGCGCCGTCCGCCTCGGAGGCGCGGTCCTCGTCGCGCTGGGCGTGGCTCTGATCAGCCTGTAGCGTTCCCAGGAATGGATACGTGGCTCGCGATAGCCAGCCGGCGCGAGGTGCGGAGGTACGCCGACACCGAGCTCCCCGCTGACGTGGTCGAGCGGATCCTCGACGCCGGGCGCCTCGCCGGGAGTGCGAGCAACAAGCAGCCCTGGCGCTTCCTCGTCGTGGAGAGCGCCGAGCTCCGCGAGCGGGTCGCCGAGCACGTCTATGAGGCAGACAACGTCAGAGGTGCGAAGCTCGTCGTTGCTCTCTCCGTGAGCGGAAAGGGACCGGTCTCGTTCGATGCGGGGCGTGCGGCGCAGAACATGCTGCTCGCGGCCTGGAACGACGGCGTCGGCTCCTGCCCGAACGGCACGCCGGACGCGGAGGCGATGGGCCGCCTGCTCGGTCTGGGTGACGACGAGCGGCTCGCGATCATCCTGTCGTTCGGCTATCCGGCGGAGCCGCGCGACCCGGAGTCGCGAAGCGCGGACGAGTGGAGCCGCCGCGCGAACCGAAAGCCGCTCGACGAGCTCGTCATCCGGCTTTAGAAGTTTGATCAGCAATCAACGCACCCCCGGATGGCGGCCCAGACACGGCGCCAGGCCGCACCCTCGCCCTTGTCAAGGCTTCTAGCCTTGCCTGCGGGCGATGGCGCACCCTGCCTTGGTCTGACCCACCCCCGGGGGCCCGTCAATTACCGATCAAACTTCTAGCGCGCCAGAGGGCAAGGGCGGCGAGCGACCCAGCGTCCGAGATCCGGCCGAGAGCCTGTCCGGCCTGAACGCGCTCGACCTCGATGTCCTCGTCTTCGTCCAGGTGCGGAGATTCGACCGGGGAGGTCTCGGTCGCCTCGAAGACGTGGACGTACTCGGTCGAGTACGCAGGCGCGGCCCAGAAGGAGCCGAGCTCCCGCCAGCGGGCGGCTGCGAGGCCACACTCCTCGGCCAACTCGCGCCCGGCGGCTTCCGCCGGCGTCTCTCCCGGCTCCAGGCACCCGGACGGAAGCTCGAGGGTTCGGGACTCGGCCCCCGGCCGCGTCTGGCTGACGAGCACGAGCTCGTCGCCCTCTACCACGATGAGCGCGACCGAGTCGGGATGCCGCACCAGCGGAATCTGCACGCTGTGCAGTCTAGGATCGGGCCGGTGCCGGTGTTTCAGGCGCGAGCTTCCGGCGCCGTCTGAGGTTCAGAGCCAGTGCTGCGGCGCCCAGGAGCAGCAGACCGCCGCCGGTCCCGATGAGCGGCCACGGTCCTCCGTCGTTCGCGGGCTCGGACAGGGTCGGCGCCGGGGCCAGGCCCGCTGCGCCCGGCTCGCTGACCTTGAACGTGCTCGTGTCGATGACGGCGATCGGTTCCGGCCCGACGAGGACGGTGAGCGTTCTGCCGCCTGCGCCCAGGTTCAGGCCGACATCCGCAAGGTCGAGTCCGACGAGCGCGTCCAGGTCGATGCAGTGGGCCTTGCGGTTTGTCGTGTCGAGCGCGTGGACGAACGGGTGCTCCCGGTTCCCGTCGTAGAGCGTGTACGCCCAGCGCCCGTCGGGGCTCGTGACTCGGGTGAGCGGATACCCGCGCATCTCGTCGGCGCTCTCGTTCGGGTCGACGACCGGGTCGGGAAGCAACCGCCCGGCGTCCAGGTCGTAAACCCTGACCTGGTAGCGGGTCGGGTCGCGCGGCGAGAGGTACTCGATCAGATAGAGGAGCGACCCATCGGGCGAGAGCGCATCGAAGCTGAAATCCCCGCGCAGAGTCAGACGCTCACGGACGCGAAGCCGCTCGGCACCGAGGATCGCGAAGGCCGACTCCGCCCGCGGGAACCGGACGCGCGGTCTGATGAGGACGAGGGTGCGGCCGTCCGCGGAAAGACCGTCAGCCGACCCGTCGAGTGCGACTGCCGGGATGGTGAAGCGCCCCCGGAGCGCGTTTCTGTCCAGCACACGCCCGCCTTCGCGCTCCACCTTCGCCACGAGCGTGTCGCCCCGCACCGAGAGCGCGACGTACCGGACTTGCGGAGTCGTCACGCCGCTATCCCCGACGTCGATGCCGAGCACCGGCAGGCCGTCTGCTCTCGCCGTCCCTGCGCTGAGGCCGGCGGCGGCGAGCGCGAGTACGAGCAGGATGGTTCTAAAGAGCATCTCGCTTCGTCTACGCCGGCCGGTCCCGTAGAGGTCCCAGAGCCGAGGTTAGGGTTGCCCGGTGAAGACCAGCGCACGCGTGGTCGTGATCGGAGGCGGGGTGGGCGGCGCCTCGATCCTCTACTGGCTCGCCCGGCTCGGCTGGGAGGACGCCCTCCTCTGCGAGCGTGCCGACCTGACCAGCGGTTCGACCTTCCACTCGGCGGGTCTCGTCGGCCAGCTCCGCGGTTCCCTCAGTCTCACCCGGATGATGATGAACTCGGTCGAGCTCTACCGCACGCTCGCGGACGAGGTGGGCCTCGAGACGGGTTGGCACGAGGTCGGGTCGCTCCGCCTCGCCTCGTCCGAGGAGCGAATGGAGGAGCTCTCGCGCCAGGCCGGCTGGGCCAAGACGTTCGGCCTACCGCTCGAACTGGTCTCGGCCGAGGAGGCGCAGCGGCTCTTTCCGCCGATGTCGACGGAGGGCGTCCTCGGGGCGGCGTACCTGCCGACCGACGGCTACATCGACCCGAGCCAGCTCACGTACGCGCTCGCAGAGGGCGCGCGGAAGCGGGGGGCGGAGATCTCGACGAACACGCGGGTGACGGCAATCGACGTCGAGCGCGGTCGCGTCCGCGGCGTCCAGACGGACAAGGGGCCGATCGAGGCCGAGGTGATCGTGAACGCCGGCGGCATGTTCGCGGGCGAGATCGGTGCGCTCGCAGGCGTCACCGTTCCGGTGATCCCGATGGCGCACGAGTACCTGATCACGAAGCCGAGCGGGATCCCGCTCGACGTGCCGACCATGCGTGACCCGTCGCTCCTCGTCTACTTCCGAGGCGAGTCAGGGGGTCTCGTCATGGGCGGCTACGAGCGCCATCCCGCCCCGTGGGGACTCGACGGAATTCCAGCCGACTTCAACGGCAAGCTTCTGGCCGAGGACTGGGAGCGCTTCGAGGAGCTGATGACGAACGCACTCGTCCGAGTTCCCGACCTCGAAGAGGCCGAGGTCGTCAAGCTCGTGAACGGGCCGGAGGCCTTCACTCCCGACGGCGAGTTCATCCTCGGAGAGACGGACGTGCGCGGCTTCTGGGTCGCCGCCGGCTTCTGCGCGCACGGTCTGGCTGGCGCTGGCGGGCTGGGCCAGCTCGTTGCCGAGTGGATCGTCGAGGGCCAGCCGAGCCTCGACACGTGGGAGATGGACTCGCGCCGCTTCGGCCGTCACTACGCGAGCCGCGAGTACACGCTCGCGCGCACGCTCGAGATCTATCAGACCTACTACGACGTCAAATACCCGGGCCACGAACGGCAGGCAGGCAGGCCGCTGCGACTCTCGCCGACATACGAGCGCCTGCAGGAGCTCGGGGCCGCGTTCGGGGAGAAGTCCGGCTGGGAGCGGGCCAACTGGTTCGAGCCGAACGCAAGGGCCGGTGACGAGTCTCTGCGACCGCGCGGGTGGGCAGGACGCCTGTGGTCGCCCGCGATCGGGGCCGAGCACCGGGCTTGCCGGGAGGCGGCGGCGCTCTTCGACGAGACGTCCTTTGCGAAGATCGAGGTGCTCGGACCGGGGGCGGCCGACTTCCTCGAGCACCTCTGCGACAACCGGGTGGCGCGGGACGTCGGTGCCGTCACGTACACGCAGATGCTGAACCCGCGGGGAGGGATCGAGTGCGACTTCACCGTCACGCGCCTTTCCGAGGACCGCTTTCGGATCGTCACCGGCACTGCCTTCGGCCAGCACGACCTCGCCTGGATCCGCTCCCAGGCGCCCGAGGACGGCTCCGTCTACGTCGAGGACGTGTCGTCGCGCCTCGCATGCCTCGGCCTCTGGGGCCCGCGCGCCCGCGACCTCCTCCAGCCGCTGACCGAGTCCGACCTCTCAAACGAGGCCTTTCCGTACATGCGGGCGCGGGAGATCGCCGTCGGGCCCGTCCCCTGCCTCGCCCTGCGCGTCACATACGTAGGCGAGCTCGGATGGGAGCTCTACTGCCCGACCGAGTTCGGTCTTCGCCTGTTGGACACGATCTGGGAGCCCGGGCAGGCGGAGGGCCTCGTGGCGGGTGGCTACAAGGCGATCGACTCGCTCCGCCTCGAGAAGGGCTATCGGGTCTGGGGGGCCGACATCACGCCCGACGAGACCCCGTACGAGGCGGGCCTCGGGTTCGCGGTCAAGCTGGACAAGGGCGACTTCATCGGCCGCGAGGCGCTCCAGGAGTCGCAGGAGCCGGAGCGCCGGCTCGCCTGCATCGTGCTCGACGATCCCCGCTCGGTTGCGCTCGGGTCCGAGCCCGTGCGGATCGACGGCGAGTCCGTCGGCCGGGTCACGAGCGGAGGCTACGGCTACACCGTCGAGCGCTCGATCGCCTATGCGTACGTGCCCGCCTCCGCCGCAACGCCGGGCCGGCGGGTGGAGATCGAGATCTTCGGCGAGTCCATTCCCGGAGAGATCGCGGCCGAGCCGCTCTATGACCCGCAAGGCGAGCGGCTCCGGAGCTAGATGGCCGGCGCGAGACCCAGGGCCCGCGAGGCCGGCGTCGTGATCGGAACGCTGCCGCCCGGCGCGGCGAACGCGATCACGGACGTGCCCGGCGTCCAGGTCGGTCACACGACGCTGATCGAGGGCGAGTCAATCCGGACGGGCGTCACCGTGATCCTCCCGAGCGGACGGAACGCCTGGGAGGAGCCCCTCTTTGCCGGGCCGCACCGGCTGAACGGGAACGGCGAGCTGACCGGGCTCGAGTGGATCCGGGACTCGGGCACGCTGACTTCCCCGATCGCGCTGACCAACACCCATTCGGTCGGGGTCGTTCGCGACGCGCTGATCGCCGCCGAGGTCGCGCGGCGCG
>DASQGA010000005.1:0-14345 GCA_035632855.1 Gaiellaceae bacterium
CTCACCGTTCAACTTCCCGCTGAACCTCGTGGCGCACAAGATCGCGCCCGCGCTCGCCGCCGGCTGTGCCGTCGTCCTGAAGCCCGCCGGACAGACGCCGGTCTCCGCGCTCCTCCTGGCAGAGCTCGAGCTGGAGGCTGGGCTACCGCCGGGCTGGCTGAGCGTCGTCGTGGGGCCGTCGGCCGAGATCGGCGACGTCCTGGTCGAAGACGAGCGAGTGCGAATGATCACCTTCACAGGGTCCTCCGAAGTAGGCTGGAAGATCCGCGAGCGGGCCGCGCGGAAGAAGGTGTCGCTCGAGCTTGGAAACTCGACCCCCGTGATCGTCGAGGGGGATGCAGACATCGAGGACGCCGCCTCGAAGGTCGCCGCGCACGCGTTCTCGTTCGCGGGCCAGAGCTGCATCTCAGTGCAGCGCGTCTACGTGAGCCGGCAGGTCTACGACGACTTCGTGTCCCAGCTCGTGCCGAAGGTCGAGGCCCTCAAGGCAGCAGACCCGTCCGAAGAAGACACTGATGTCGGTCCGGTGATCGACAACGATGCCCGCGAGCGCATACTGGCGTGGATCGACGAGGCCCGATCCCAGGGCGCGACCTTGTTGACCGGTGGTGAGGCGGAGGGCGCCGTCATCCAGCCGACCGTGATCGCGGACGTCCGCCCTGACATGAAGGTCTCGTGCCAGGAGGTCTTCGGCCCCGTCTGCACGGTCTCCCCGTACGACTCGCTGGAGGAGGCCTTCGAACTGGCCAACGGGACGGAGTACGGGCTCCAGGCTGGCATCTTCACGAGCAACGTTCGGTCGGCTCTCGGCGCCGCGGCGAAGCTCGAGTTCGGAGGGGTCACGATCAACGAGGCGCCGACCTTTCGCGCCGATCAGATGCCGTACGGCGGGATCAAGGCCTCGGGAAACACGAAGGAAGGCCCGCACTACACCGTGCGGGAGATGACCGAGGAACGCCTCGTCGTCATCGCTGAGTAAGGCCCGGCGCCTGGGATAGACTCGGGCCGGAGATGACGGCCCGTCGCTTCTCGCTCTTCGCGCGCAGGCCGCCTGCTCCATCCGAACTCGCGGTCGACGCGGGCGAGGAGATGGCCGCTCCTCCTCCGCCGCCGCCCGAGCCTCCGCCGCCGCTCACGCCCGCAACAGCGCTTCGCGAACGCCGGTCGCTGGTGCGCCGCCGCGAGATCGAGATGCGGGACGTCGGCGGCCTCGCGGTCGAGATGATGCGCCGCGACCGCTTCAAACCCGACCTGCTGGTCAGCCGAGCCTCCGAGGTGCTCGAGCTCGAGCGGCGGATCCACGAGCTCGATGCCTTCCTGGCTGCAAGCGAAGCCGTTCCTCGGGCGATGCGAACAGCGACGCTCTGCAAGTGCGGGGCCCCGCTCGTCCGCGGAGCGCACTTCTGTGCCCATTGCGGACGGCCGGCCGCCGAGACGGCGCCGGTCACCGCCTGCAGTCACTGCGGGAATCCGCTCCCCGCCGAGGCGAATTTCTGCTCCGCCTGCGGGAACTCGGTCGCGGCGGACGAGTTCGCGGACACCGAAGGGCGAATCGACCAGCCGCTCGTGGTGCCCGCGCCCGAGGAGCCCAAGGAACGCTAGAGATGGTTCATCGACAGTTACCGCACGCCAACCACCGACCAACCATCTAGTGGTCTCGCAGCCGCCCCTTCCGCCAGATCCTGCGGCACCAGAGGTGCCTCCCGAAGGGCCTGCGTGCCCTCGGTGCGGGGCGCCACACGACCTCTACCAGGAGTACTGCCTCGAGTGCGGCGCGCGCCTTCCGGGCGCTCAGATCCCCGCCGCCTTCATGCGAACCGAGCTATGGTCGCGGGATTCCCCTGCCTGGCTCTGGGCGGCGCTCCTCGCGCTCTTCCTCGTCGCGCTGGTCGCAGGCGCGATCGCGGCGGTGGCCGCCACCAAGGACGATGAGAAGGGACGGGTCGTGCTCTCCACCGGGGTCGGAACGACGGCGACCGTGGGGACCATCGATCCAGGGACGGAGACCATCGGCTCCACGGCCTCGATCGAGACGATCACGAGCCCGACGACGCAGACGGTGGCGACGCTCGACACTTCGACGCTGACGACCGCCACGACCTCCACCACGACCACGACGACTCAGTCGGGAAACATCCGCTCCTGGCCCTCGGGCAGGGAAGGCTACACCGTCGTGCTGGCCTCAGTCGAGACGTCCAAGGGCCGCGACGACGCAGAGCAGAAGGCGAACCAGGCGATCGCCAACGGACTGACGGACGTCGGGATCCTGAACTCGTCCGACTTCCTGACCCTGAACCCCGGGTACTACGTCGTGTTCAAAGGCGTGTACGACACCGCTGCCACGGCCCAGAGCGGACTCGCCACTGCTCGCTCCTCAGGGTTCCCGCTCGCGTATGTGCGCGAGGTCAGTCCGTAGCACCGCGTTTAGAACGGTCCAGAGGGGGACTTTGTAACACGGCTTTCCCCCGTGTAGACTCGCGTAGGCGGCCGAGTGCGGGCTCCCGCTTAACGCCAAGTTAACTTTCTTTTGCAGGGATTTAACTGAAGGGCACGATAATGGCACCGGAACCCGCTGACGAGAGGATGCTCTTCCGTATGTATCAGTACTCGAGGGCTATTTATCGCTCGATCAAGGACCTCATCGACCCGTACGTGGCGGCCGACACGCAGGCCGAATACCGCCGCGACGTTCTGGCTGCATGTGAGGAGACCGTCGAGCGTCTCGCCAAGGATCCCCGGTACTTCGCTCGACCCGAGCGAACCCTCTTTCAGGACATCCGGCGCTACTTCCCGATCACGCAGCAGGCGCAGGTCGCCTGGGCGGTCAGCGAGGGCATCGGCGCCGCAGTCGACTTCATCGAGGAGCAGATCGAGTCCGGCGCCTACGACGGTGGCATCTCGCGCTGCCGGGCTACCACCCGAAAGGGAAAGCCCTGTCAGCGGGCTCCGCTCCCAGAGCGCGAGTACTGCCCCTCGCACCAGCACCTCGAGACGCGGAAGGCTGCGTAAACGCGCCGGCCGCCTTCGCGGCCGGACGCTCCTTCGCCGTTACTAGACGGGCCTTCAGGCCCGTCTAGGCACACTCTTCGGGAACCTGTAGCTAGTGGTCGAGAGCGAGCTGCCGGTACTGGTCGAGGTTCGCGACGCTGACGCCGACCAGGCGTAGGGCGCCGGGGCGGTCTGTGAGCGCTCGGTCGAGCAGGGCGCAGGCAATCTCGCCGATCCTCGTGCCGTCGTCCGTCCCGACTTCCAGGGTCGTCGACCTGCTGCGGATCGAGAAGTCCGGGTAGCGGACTTTCGTCGTGATCGTCCGGGCTGCGTGCCCGGTCTCGAGCAGCCTCTCGGCCACGCGAGATGACATCCGCCGGAGCTCGTCGTGCAGCTGCTCCCGGTCGGACACGTCTCGAGCGAACGTCTCCTCGTGGCCGATCGACACGCTCTCGGCCGCGAACTCGAGCCCGCGAGGGTCGATCCCGCGCGCCCGATCCCGTAGGACGCGCCCCACCTTGCCGGAGAGGAGCCGGCGAAGGTTTTCGTCGTCGAGGGCCGCGAGGTCGCCGATCGTCGTCAGCCCCGCGGCCCGGAGACGCTCGTCCGCCCGCGGGCCGACCCCGGGGAGACGCCGCAGATCGAACGGGGCCAGGAACGCCGCTTCCCGGCCGGGCCGCACGATCGTGATTCCGCCAGGCTTGCGGCGGTCGCTCGCAACCTTCGCGACCACCTTGCTGGGGGCAACGCCGAGCGAGCAGGAGAGGCTCGCGGCCGCGCGCACCGCAGCCTGCACGGCCTCGGCCACCGCGCGGGCCTCGCCGAAACCGCGAGCCACCTCCCCCACGTCGAGATAGCCCTCGTCGAGGCCGGTTCGCTCCACGGTCGGGACGACCTCCCGCACCGCCGCCCAGACCGTGCGGGAATACCGGGAGTAGAGGCCCTTGCTCGGAGGTACGAAGACCGCATGGGGACAGCGGCGGAGGGCCTCGGCACTCGACATAGCCGATCCGATCCCATACCGCCGCGCCTCGTAGTTCGCGGTCGCAACAACCCCGCGTCCATGAGGGTCGCCGCCCACGATCAGAGGTCGCCCTGCCAGCTCCGGGTGCTCCAGCTCTTCCACGGCGGCAAAGAAGGCGTCCAGGTCGAGATGGGCGAGGATCGGCTGCGGGGAGGCACGCACGTCCGAAATACTAGGACCCGTGTCGCACGACACCGACAAGCTCATCCGGCAGCTCTCCCTCGTCGCCTACCTCATGGCGGAGCGCCGGCCGATTACCGCGCGGGACGTGAAGACGAACGTCGAGGGGTATTCGGAGATGTCCGACGAGGCCTTCGCACGGCGCTTTTATTCGGACCGAAGCGAGCTGATCGCGCTGGGCGTCCCACTCCATTCCCAGCGAGACGAGTTCACAGGGGAGGAGCTCTACACGCTTCGCTCGGAGCAGTACTTCCTCCCCGCTCTCGATCTGGAGGACGACGAGCTCGCTGCGCTCCAGACGGCGTTCCATCTCCTCGATGGTCGTTTCGCCTACGCCGAGCCGCTTCGGCTCGCGCTCCAGAACCTCGCGCTCGGCCGGCCGGCGCCGCTCGAGTCGAGCCGGGAGTCGGCGGTGCAGGTCCACGACCCGGACTACTCGGAGGAGATGTCGGGGCGGCTCACCAAGCTCGAGGGCGCGATCTCGAAGGGGCGCACGGTGAAGTTCCGCTATCTATCGATGCAGCGCGACAAGGAATCGGAGCGGACGATCAACCCGTACGCCCTCTTCACGGACGCCGGCTCCTGGTACATGGTCGGGTGGGATCACGACCGCGAAGAGGAGCGGACGTTCCGTGTCTCGCGCGTCCGCGGCGACATCCGGTTCGCCACGCGGCGCGAACGTGACTTCCGGGTCCCGGAGGAGTTCGACGCCTCCATCTACCGGGGCCGCCCTCCGTGGCAGGTCGGTGAGACTATGGGCGACGCCCGGATCGAGCTGGCCGAGGATCTCGCCTGGCTCGTCGAGCGCGCGTTCGCCGACCGCGGCCACGTCGACGAGGGCGTGTTCGTGACGGAGTACTCCGGCCTCGGAAGGCTCGCGTCCTGGGTCTTGAACCAGGAAGGGCGAGCCCGTCCGCTGGAGCCGCCGGAGCTCGTCGAGCTCGTTGAGCGATCCGTGGAGCGCGTGGTCGCCGCCCACCAAGGGCCGCCCCCGGAGCCTGCCGGCGAGAAGGCCGCCCGGGAAGCGGGAGAGGTGGTCGAGCGCACTGCCGGTCCGGTGGCCCCCGAGCGCTTCGGGCTCCTCCAGGCGCTTCTGGCGCACCTCCTGGCCGCGTGCGGCGAGGATGCCTCGGCCGACCTCCCTGCAGCCGAGCTCGCAGAGCGGTTCCGGATCCCGGTCGAGCATCTCGACGAGCACCTCCAGCTCTTGAATCTCGTCAACTTCGGGGGCGGCTGCTACGCCCTCTATGCGTCGATCGAAGGCGACTCGGTCCACGTCGAGAAGGAGCTCTTCGGCGACACCTTCAGGCGATCCCCGAGGCTGACGCCCCTCGAGGCGCGCGCCATCCGGCTCGCGCTCGAGTTCGTGGGGCCCATGATCGCGGCGGAGGCGCACACGCCGCTCGACCGCGTCCGCCGGAAGCTCGAGGAGACGTTCGGACAGTTCGAGCTGGACGAGGCTGCCGAGCCCGCGGCTGCGACCGAAGAGGAGAAGCTGATCCGAACGCTCTCGGACGCGATCTCCGAGCACCGGCTCGTCGAGATCGAGTATCTGAAGGTCGGCGAGACCACCGCGAGCCTACGAAAGGTCGAGCCCTACCGCTTTCGCCGCGAGCTCCCCCACTGGTACGTGGATACTTGGGACACGACTCGGGATGCGGTCAGGAGCTTCCGGCTCGATCGCATGCGCAGCGCGAAGAAGCAGCGGGCGGGCTTCAAGCCTCGTCCCGGCGTTGCACCCCGTGGTCTCGAGGAGGCCCGGACGGCTCGCGTTCTCTTTTCACCGACCGTCGCGCGATGGCGCCTCGAGCGCGGCGCCAGGCCGCTGGCGGACGGCAGCGCCCTCGAGGCGCTCCAGGTCGGGAGCGCAGACTGGCTCGTCGGCGAGATCCTGTCGCACGGAGGCGAGGCAGTCGTGCTCGAGCCTCCCGATCTGCGCCAGAAGGTCGCCACCCGCGCGAAAGCCCTCGCTGCCGCACTCGCGAAGTCACCGCAGCGCCGCTAGATGGTTGGTCGGTAATTGGCATGCCCGCGGGGACGGGCCAGACCAAGCCAGGGTGTGCCATCGCCCGCAGGCAAGGCTAGAAGCCTTGTCAAGGGCGAGGGTGCGGCCTGGCGCCGCGCCTGGACCGCCCGCCGAGGGTGTGGTAATTGCCGGTCAACCATCTAAACGCCGGCAGGCAGGTCGAGCGTAAACGTCGCTCCGGCTCCAGGGTTCGATTCGACCTCGAGCGACCCATCGTGCGCCTCGACGATGGAGCGGGCGATGAAGAGACCGAGTCCCGCGCCGGGGGTCGAGCCAGAGGGCGTCGCACGACCGAACTTCTCGAAGATCATGCGTTGGTCGGTGGCGGCGATCCCAGGACCGTGGTCGGTAACCGCGATCTCGACCCGGCCGTTCGAGGCAGCGGCTCGCACCTCGACCTCGTCCCCCGCGACGGTGTACTTGACGGCGTTTCCGAGGAGGTTCAGAAGCACCTGGCGGAGCCGCTCGCGGTCGCCCCGGACGGCCGGAAGCGGTGAGACCACTTCTGCCCGAACCTGGACGTCCTCCTGCCCGAGCTGCGTCATCGCCACGGCCTCGCGAACGAGCTCCTCGACGTCCACTGGGGCGAACGAGTAACTGAAGGTCCCGGCATCCATGCGCGAGGTGTCGAGGACGTCGCCGATCAGCGCCGCGAGGCGCGAGGTCTCGTCCTCGATCAGGGCGAGGAACGACTCGCGCTGCTGGGGGCGGAGAACGCGCCAACGGCTTCGCAAGGTCGCGGCACAGCCGATCACCGACGCCATCGGGGCGCGGAGCTCGTGCGAGACGAGCGAGACGAAGTCCGCCCGGAGTGCGGAGAGACGCCTGAGCTCCTCGGCGGCATTCCGCTCGGCCTCGAACGACCGGATGTTCTCCACCGCCGTTGCGACCTGCCGGCCCAGCAGGGTGATCAGGGTCACGTCGTCCGGCGAGAACGAGCTCGGCTCCCGGCGTGAGACGGAGAGCATTCCAAGGATCCTGTCTCCTGCCGGCAGCGGCGCCGCAACTCGCGATCGCAAACCGGTGTCCACCAGCTCAGAGTCTTCGTTGAAGAGCGGCGGTTCAGCCATGTCCTCGCGGATGACCGTGCGGCCCGTCTTACACACCTCCGCCAGCGCCGTCCCCGCGAGCGGGACGTTCGTACCGGCCGGCAGGACGATCTCGTGGCCGTGGCCGGCATTCGCGAGCACCTCAGCGCGATCTCCCTGCGCGAGCACGAGTGCGAGCCGGTCGAAGTGGAACGCGGTCTGGGCCTCGCGCAGGAAGCGGCGGAAGGCCTCGGCCGGGTCGAGCGTCGAGGAGAGAGCGCGCGCGCAGCGGTTCACCGCCTCCAGCTGGTCAGCTCGACGCCCGATCTGGTCCCGAAGCTGCTCGGCCTCTCGCGCCCGCGACCCCGCGAAGGCGCTTTCGCGGCGCAGGCGGTCGACGAGCCACCCGACCACGAGGCCCATGATGACCTGGAGCCCGAACGGGAAGGTCACGTGATCGGCGTCAAAGGCCCCGCCGCCGAACCGATGTGACCGGAACCACTCGAAGCCGATGAGGACCGGAAGCTGGGCGAACGGAACTCCGAGGCCGCCGCCGAGCCCGTAGCGCAGCGCTCCCTCGACCAGCGGGAGATAGAGAAGCTGGCGGATCGGCGAGCCCTCCTCGAAGGAATACACGAAAACGAAGCCCGCGACGACTCCGATGTCGAAGGCGAGCGAGGCGATCCCGAGCAGGTGCCTCTCGGCAAGCGAGCGCGGCCAGGGAGTCAGGAAGAAGAAGGCAACCGCTCCAGCCGCCAGGATTGCGGTTGCGACCCAGGCCCAAATCTCGTAGCCGTCCGGATAGGCGTGGGTGAGGAGAACCTGGACGACCGCGAAGGGCACCGCGGCCAGCCGCACCCAGGCGATCCAGCTGTCCGTTGCCCGCAGGCGCTCGGCCTCGGCCTCGGGCGGCTCGCCCGGGTTCCCGAACCAGCTCAGGACAGACGTTCGAGCGCCCATTCGGCGTGCTCCCGAAGCATCGGATCGGGGTCGTCGGCATACCCGGCGACCAGTGGCTCCAGGGTGGCGTCACCCGAGTTCCCGGCCGCGACCAGAGCGTTGCGACGCAGGTACCGCGGATCGTTCTTCGGCAGGTAAAGCCTGTCGTAGCGGCTCACGAGCTCCACCGCCGGCGTTTCGAGCCAGTCAACCAGGGACACGTGCGGCTCGGCGAGCTCGGGCAGCTCCTCGCCACGGCGACGCTTCTCGATCCCCCGGTTCCACGGGCAGACGTCCTGGCAGATGTCACAGCCATAGACCTGAGTACCGAGCGCGCTCCGGTACTCCTCCGGGATCGACTCAGGCGACTGCGTCCAGTACGAGAGACAGCGGGTCGAATCGAGAGTGCCGACCTCCTCGAGTGCCCGGGTCGGGCACGCGTCGATGCAGAGCCGGCACGTGCCGCAATCGAGCTCGAGCGCACGGCTCGGCTCGATCTCGACGTCCGTCACGATCGTGCCGAGGACGACCCAGGAACCGTGCTTACGGGTGATCAGGAGCGTGTTCTTCCCGTAGAAGCCGATTCCGGCGCGGGCCGCGCCCTCCCGGTCGACGTGTTGGTTCTGATCGACGAGGACGCGATAGCCGCCGCCGAGCTCCCGACCGAGGGCGTCCAGCTTCTCCCTGAGCGCCGCGTAGTGATCGGCCCAGGTGTAACGCGGCAGGCGCCCGTGACCCACCGGAGGGTCTGGTTCCGGCGCGTAGTAGCAGAGCGCAGCGGAGATGACGGTTCGCGCCCCGGGCAGCAGGGACTCCGGATGGCAGGAGACGTGGGGCTGCGCCATCGTGAAGCGCATGTCGGCGAAGAGCCCGCGCTCGCGGCGCTCGCGGATGTGACGCTCGGTTTCGACGTAGGGCTCCGCCGGAGCCGCCCCGACCGCGTCGATCCCGAGTTCACCGGCCAGTGCTTGTAACTCGGCCTGCGTCATCGAACGCCAAGGTACCAGCGCACCGGGAGTAGGATCTGCCGTCCATGAAGGCACTGCGCATCCACGAGGATGGAGGTCCGGAAGTCCTCCGCCTCGACGAGGTCGAGGATCCGGTCGCCGCGCCCGGAGAAGTTCTGATCCGGCTGAAGGCCGCGTCCCTGAACCATCTCGACATCTGGCTCAGACAGGGGCTCCCCTCGGTGCCCAAGCCCAGGATCCTCGGTGCGGACGGCGCCGGCGTCGTGGAGGCCCTCGGCGAGGGCGTCGATGGCTTCGAGCTCGGCCAGAGAGTCGTCCTGAACCCCGGCCTCCGGGACGGTGCCGAGATCGTGGGTGAGCACCGCGACGGCACCCATGCCGAGCTGATCGCGATTCCGCGCGAGAACGTCCATCCGATTCCGAACGAGCTCTCGTTCGAGGAAGCCGCCGCGTTCCCGCTCGTCTACGAGACGGCCTACCGGATGCTGGTGACCCGGGCAGGGCTCCGGGAGGGCGAATGGGTCCTCGTGTGGGGGATCGGAAGCGGTGTCGGGAGTGCTGCCTTCCTGATCGCCAAGGCGCTCGGCGCCCGAGTAGTGGTCACGTCCTCGGACGATGGGAAGCTCGAGCGGGCGCGCGAGCTCGGAGCTGACCAGACCGTGAACCATGAGAGCGGCGACGTGGTGTCCGTGGTCAAGGAGGCGACCGGAGGAGGCGCCCACATCGTCGTCGAGCACGTCGGTGAGGCGACCTGGAAGACGTCGCTCCAGGTCGCTCGCACGGGCGGGCGCATCGCCGTTTGCGGAGCAACCAGCGGCCCCAACCCGCCGGCCAATCTCCACCGCATCTTCTGGAAGCAGCTCTCGATCCTGGGGTCGACGATGGGGACGGCGGAGGACTTCGCTGGGGTCTACGAACTGGTCGCGAGCGGTCGCGTGAAGCCGCTCGTCGACCGGGTGTTCCCGCTCGAGGAGGCGGCAGACGCCCACCGCCACCTCGAGAGCGGAAAGCAGTTCGGCAAGGTCGTCCTGACGGTCTAGACCCGGACCGGGTCGACCCGGGCACTAGCGGGACGGACGGCCGTCACGTCGACTGGCGATCAGACGTCAACGAGGGCGGGAGGCCTCAGCAGTTCCGGCTCTCGGCCGAGGTTCTCGCTCGCCGTCTTATCAGCGACCTTGTCCTCGATGTCGCGCATGCCGGGGAGGAAGAGTGCTCCCAGCGTGATCACGCCTCCAACTGAGGCTGCGGCGAGCAGTGTTGCCCGGGCCCCGATGAGGCCGGCGATCGGTGCGGTCAGCGCAAAGGAGAGCGGTAGAAGACCAATCGAGATCAGCCAGTCAAGGCTCGAGACTCGGCCCAGCATCGAGGCCGGGACGTGGCGCTGCTTGAGCGTCGCCCAGACGATCGTGCCGACCACCTCCAGGGCATTGAAGACGAGGCAGGCGATCATCAGCTGCCACGAGGCCGTCGCCAGACCGTATCCGGCGACGGCGAGGGTGGCAAGCGTCCAAGCCGCGTACATGACGGTCACATCTCGGCTTGGATGACCCCGCTGCCCCATCACGAGCGCCGCTCCGACGGCCCCGACACCCCCTGCCGCGAAGATGAGCCCGAGGTCGGCGGCGGACGCGTGCAGATCGTTCTTCACGATGTAGGGCAGCAGCACCTCGATCGGGCCGAGAAAGGCGAGGTATGCGAACGCCGCCGACAGGAGCGTGCCCCAGAGCCAAACTCGACCGCGCACGAAGCGCAAACCTTCTTTGACCGCGCTGACGGCCGAGTTGGCATGCTCCGAGCGCGGGTGCGCCGGAGGCCTCATCAGGAGCAGCGCCACGGTCGACGCTACGAACGATGCGGCATTAGCCGCAAAAGCGCCACCCGTGCCGAGTACCGCCACGAGCACGCCGCCTAGCGCCGGACCCGCGAGGCGCAACGCGATCGGTCGGACGAACTGGTCCAGCGAGTTGGCCGCGGCGAGGTCGGCAGCCGGAACGATGTCCGGGACGATCGCGTCGAACGCGGGAATGAAGAACGCCGTGCCGACTCCGTAGAGAGCGACGAACGCGACGAGTTCCCAGAACGTCAGTAAACCGGCGATGGAGAGAGCCGCGAGCCCGGCGATGACGACAGCACGCCCAACGTCGGCGCAGAGCATGACCATTCGTCGATCCAGCCGGTCGCTCAGTACCCCGGCAGGCAACAGAAAGGCGATGGTCGGAACGGTCATTCCGATGCCGACGATCGCCAGCGCCGCCGGAGCGTTCCAGAGCTCGTACGCCTGCCAAGCCATTGCGACGAGGAAGATGCCGTCTCCGACGAGCGAAACCGTCATCCCTGCCCAGAGCAGGCGAAAGTCTCGGTGCCGCAGCGGCGCTAGGAGATTGACGCGGGAGAAACCGCCTGGGCGGTCGAGCCCCTCGTGGCTATGCTGCATTCGACTGCTGCTCGCCGAGGTACTCGAAGAGCGCCTCGCGGCTCATCGGCCTGGCGAACAGGAAACCCTGGCCGAGCTCGCAGCCAAGATCACGCAGCGACGTCATCTGATCGGGGAGTTCGATCCCTTCAGCGATCACCTCGAGGTTCAGGCTCTTCCCGATCGCGACGATCGCAGCGGCCAGCCCGGAATCGACTTCGCCGGAGGTGAGGAAAGAGCGGTCCATCTTGATGATGTCGACAGGGAACCGACTCAGGTAGCTCAGCGACGAGTAACCGGTGCCGAAGTCGTCCATCGCCAGCAGAACGCCGAGAGCCTTCAGTTCCCGCAGTCGCTGAACGGCGAGGTCGGTGTCAGCCATCATCACGGACTCGGTGATTTCGAGTACGAGCCTCTCAGGCCGAAGTCCGCTCGTCTCGAGTGCCATGCGCACGTGGTCGACGATCGTCTCGGACTGGAGCTGCTTGACCGACAGGTTGACGCTCATCGTCAGCGGCACGGGAAGCGGGAACTGCTGATGTAGGAGTGCACCCTGGCGGCAAGCCTCCTCCAAGACCCAGCGGCCGATCGGGATGATCAGGCCGGTCTCTTCGGCGATCGGGATGAAGTTGGCGGGCGCAATGGTGCCGCGGGTCGGGTGCATCCAGCGCAGGAGCGCCTCGACGCCAAAATCGCCGTCCTCACCCAGACGAACGACAGGCTGATAGTGAAGCTCGAACTGGTTGAGCTCGAGCGCGCGCTGCAGCTCCGCTTGGAGCTCGAGCCGCTCGACCACGCGCTCGTGCATCGTCGGCTCGAAGACCCGATAGCCGCCCTGACTCTCGCGCTTGGCCATGTACATCGCCACGTCTGCGTTGCGCAGCAGCTCCTCGGCATCCAGCGAGCCCATCTCGTAGCCGCCTAGACAGATGCCGATGCTGGCGCGTGGGTAGACCTGCTTGCCCTCGATTTCGAGCCGGAGCTCGAGCTCTCGCAGGATGCGCCCTGCCACTTCGGCGACCTCCTGCGAGTCCCTGACCTCATCAAGCAAGATGGCGAACTCGTCGCCACCGAAACGTGCGACCGTGTCCGCTGGGCGCACGACAGCCGCGAGGCGCTGCGCTACTTCCAGAAGAACCATGTCGCCGGCCGCGTGGCCCAAGCTGTCGTTGATGGTCTTGAAATCGTCCAGGTCGATGAACATGACGGCGAGCGTCGAGCCTCCTCGCATCGAGCGCATGACAGCCTGCTGGACGCGATCGGCGAACAACGCCCGGTTGGCGAGGTTGGTGACCGGATCGTGGAAGGCCTGGTGTGCCAGCTGGTCCTCGAACGCCTTGCGTTCGCTGATGTCGCGGCCGTTCAGAACGATGCCTCGGACATGTTCGTCCTGGAGCAGATCTGTGTGCTGGACCTCGAATTGGAGCCACGTACCATTGCGATGCCTCAACGAGCACTCGATCACATGGGTCTCGGAGCCACCGCCGGCGTACGCGTCGCCCACGCCGGCGACGATCTGCGCCAGGCGAGGCCGATCGGGCTCGCTCACTAGCTCGGCGAACTCGGTTCCCTCGATGTCGGCGACGCGATACCCGAGCACGCGCTCCACCGACGGGCTCTGGTACGTAACGGTTCCCTGAGCGTCCAGCACGGTGATGAGGTCGCTCGAGTGCGCCACCAGAGACCGAAACCGTGCTTCGCTCTGGCGGCGGTGGAGGTCCTGGGCCAGCGTCGCTCCATCGACCGCGAGCGACACCTGCGATGCAAGCGATTCGAGCGAATCGACGAGCTCGCGAGGGATGCCAGCCGGCGAGCACAAGACGAGCAAGCCTCGAGCCTCGTCACGAACCGAGAGTGCCAGGAACAGGACGGTCTGGCCGTCACCGAGGCGAAGCTCGCTTCGCACCTTCTCCGGCACGCTCTCCAGTGGGAGCTGCATCGTGGCCTTGGCGGACTCGCGGAGCCACGCATGGGCCTCCCGCGAGACCGGCCAGTCCCCTTCCTCCCTCGAGGAAGCCGCGACAGACGCGCCCTTGCCGCCTAGCACGACCAGGCGGACACTCACCGGACTTTCGACCAGGGCGCAAACGGCCGAGATGGCCGCTTCGTTCACCTGCTGGTGACCCGCCGCGGCGACGAGCTCGACCCCCGCTCCCCGCAGGGCTAGCTCGCGTCCGGCGGCGCGCTCCTCCTGGCGCACCAAGCCCGCCATTCTGGTGACCACGAGGAGGAACAGCGCCGCTGAGGCGACGATGAGCACCAGCACGTCGGGGTTGTCGACCTCCTGGGCGAAGCGAACGCCCGGCGCGATCAGGCACGCTGCCGTGAGCAGCCCGAGGCGGAGAGGAGTGAGCCGGGCGCGAAGATCGAGCGCAGGCTCGTCGAGCGTACGCATGGATGGGTGCAGAGCAGCGGCACCCCAAAGGAGGTAGTACGCGATCCACCCCACGTCGTAGCTCAGCTGGTGGTCGTAAGCGTCCGTGAGCAGGGCGAACGTGTAGGCGGAGTCGACGGCGAGCAAGGAGACGATGCTTGCGACCAGGAGGTAGAAGGCCGGCGCGCGCTTGCCCTTGTCGACTGCAAGGCGGATGGCGGCGGCGAGGAGCAGGATGTCGCCGAGGGGATAGGCGGCGGACACCGCCTTCTCGAGCGACGTGAGGCCGGACAGGTGGATGTTCGGGGCGACGAGAAACACCCAGGAAAGCAGGGCGATGCCGACTGTGAGGATGAGTGAGTCGATGACGCCCACCCGGTCACCTTCGGGGTTCCGGCGCCT
>DASQGA010000006.1:0-11465 GCA_035632855.1 Gaiellaceae bacterium
CTCGTCCGGGTCCGCGAACTGCTCGAGGACGGAGCGCGGCGGGCAGTCGAGAGCCGCGAGTCGATCGCGCCGTACGACCCCGGGCGACCATGCGAGATCGTCGTCGAGTTCACGAAGTCGGATCTCGTCGAGCGATTTCGACACCGGAAGGACGTCGAAGTCCTGGAGCCACGCAAGATCGCGTCCCGGGCCGACGACTGGTGGACGGCGTGGCGGCAGTTCTACTTCTAGGACGCCGCGAGCGGTGGCGCCGCCGCCGGGCACTCCTAATCCTCGAGCAACCTGAGCTCGAGCACGTGACTCGCATCGAATCCGTCGATGCGGAGAATCGACCCGGCCGCCGCGACCGCGGCGCCGGCCGGCATGAGACCGACGAGCTCGCTACCCGCGACCTCGACGCCGCGTGACGTGGCCTCCGCAGTGATGCGCTCGACGATCTCATGCAGAGCCGAGGCTTCCCAGTCGGTGACGTTCATGCTGACCTGCACGAGCCCAGCCGTGGGGAGGTCGAGCCCGAGTGCGCGGACGCCCGGGAAGCCGCCGTCCCGCTCCCGCACGATCTGCGCGATCGCCTGCGCACACTCGACGTCCTGGGAGCTCAGATTCACGTTGAATGCGATCAGGGGTCGGCGGACTCCCAGCACGACTCCGCCCGCCGTCGGGTGGAGACGCTGAGGGCCGCGGTCGGGCGTGAGCTCTCCGGCATCGATCCGCCGCTGGAGCTCCTCAGGACCACCCGGCCGGAAGAACGCGGGCTCCCGACCGTCCTCGGTCAGACGTCCGTAGAAGAAGACGGGCAGATCGAGCTCGTCGCCGAGGCGGTCGGCGAGTGCCAGAGCCGCGTCACGCGCGGCCGGCTCGTCCTCGGGGCGCATGGGGATGAGTGGCACCACGTCTGCGGCCCCGATCCGCGGATGCGCGCCGACGTGGCGCCGGAGGTCGATCCGCTCGACGGCGGTCGTGATCCCGGAGAGGAGACTCTCGACGAGCTCGTTCCCCGATCCGACCAGGGTGTAGACCGAGCGGTGGTGGTCCGGATCGACGTGCACGTCGAGCAGCCGCGCCGGCCCCGAGAGGGCGTCGCGGAGGCCGTCGATCGCGGCGGCATCGCGCCCCTCGGAGAAGTTCGGCACCGACTCGAGCGGCAGCGGCACCGGGCAAGCATACGGCGCTCCGGCGCGCGCCCGTGGCCCCGGGGAGGCGGGCGCGCGAGGGAACCACTCGGCCACGGACGACGTGTCTCTTCGAGCGCTCCTGATCTGGTTGCCCCGGCCTCCTCCCTTGATCGACACTAGCGGGGAAACCCACGCGCGTGGCACTCGGAACGTGCCATGTTTGCAGCGATTTCGGGGCAGAAGCGGCCAGGAAGACGCCCGCTACACTCGACGTCGTGGACGCTTTAGGCCCTTCTCACCCCTACCTGCGAACGTTCGGCCGACTCCTCGGCTTCCTACACCCGTACCGCTGGTCTCTCATCGTCTCGGTCGTCCTCGCGGTGGGGTCGCAGGTTGCCGGACTCGCCATCCCGTGGCTGACCGGAAAGGTGATCGACGACGGCATCAGGCCACACGACACGCGGACTCTCGTCATCCTCGTTTCCCTCATCGCCGTCGCCGGACTCGTCCGCGCGCTGATGCTCGTCGGCCGCCGCTTCATCGCCGGGCGACAGGCGCTCGGGGTCGAGTTCGACATCCGAAACGCGCTCTACGCCCACCTGCTGCGCCTCTCATGGGGCTTCTACGACCGCCACCAGACGGGACAGCTCATGTCGCGGGCGACGGTGGACCTTCAGCAGGTCAGGTTCTTCCTCGGATACGGCCTCATCTTCTTCGGCCAACACATCCTTACCATCGTCGCGACGACGGCGATCCTCTTCGTGCTCGACTGGGAGATCGCGCTGATCGCGCTGGCCATCACACCGGCGCTGATCGCGATCGCATACGTCTACTCGCGATCGTCGCACCCGATCCTCCGCGAGGTGCAGCAGCGTATGGCGGACATGACCACGGTGGCCGAGGAGAACATCGTGGGCGTCAACGTCATCAAGGCCTTCGCCCAGGAGCCACGGGAGGAGGAGAAGTTCTCGAGGCGGAACGAAGCCGTCTTCGCCGAGTCCGTGCGTGCGACCCGCCAGCGCGCGTTCTACGTCCCGCTCCTCTCCTTCTTGCCTCTACTCGCGCAGGCAGCTGTCCTCCTCGTCGGCGGCCAGCGGGTTATCGACGGCAAGCTCGAGGTGGGCGAATTCATCGCCCTGAACGTCTACGTGCTCATGCTGGTAATGCCGCTACGGATGCTCGGGATGTGGATCGGCACGAGCCAGCGAGCCGTCGCATCCGGCGAGCGGATCTTCGAGGTGCTGGACGAGGCGGAGGACGTCTCGAACGAGCCCGACGCGAAGCCTCTCCCGCCGGGAGAGGGCCAGATTCGCTTCGACCGGGTCACGTTCGGCTATGAGCCGGGCCGGCCGGTCCTCCACGACGTCGAGCTCGAGGTCGACGCCGGTCGGACGATTGCACTGATCGGGCACACCGGCTCCGGGAAGACGACCCTCACCTCGCTCATCCCCCGCTTCTACGATCCCCAGCAGGGCCGTGTCCTGCTCGACGGCGAGGACGTTCGCGGTCTCAGGCTCGAGGAGCTTCGCGGTGCGATCGGGATCGTCTCGCAGGATCCCTTCCTCTTCTCGACGACGGTTCGGGAGAACATCGCCTTCGGAGCGCCGCTGGCGAGCGGCGAAGACGTCGAGCGAGCAGCCCGCATGGCGCAGGCGCACGAGTTCGTCTCGGAGCTTCCCGACGGCTACGACACGGTCATCGGCGAGAGAGGCATAACGCTCTCCGGCGGGCAGCGCCAGCGGATCGCGATCGCCCGCGCAATCCTCCTCGATCCCCGTGTCCTGATCCTCGACGATGCGACCGCGTCGGTCGACGCGACGACGGAGTCGAAGATCCGCCTCGGCCTGCGGGAGGCTATGAAGGGACGAACGACGTTCATCATCGCGCACCGCCTTTCGACGATTTCCCTCGCGGACGAGATCGTCGTCCTCGATCACGGCAGCGTGGCGGGGCGCGGGACGCACGACGAGCTGCTCGAGACGAGCCCCGTCTACCAGGAGATCTACGAGCACGGTCTTGTCGAGCTCGAGGTGGCCCGAGACGTTCAGGAGGCCAGCGCTTGAGGATTCACCAGCCCGGGAGCCATCTGACCGACCGTCGCGGCGCCGAGGTCGACGACTGGAGCTGGGCCCGGACCGCGAGACGGATCGGCGTCCTCGTCAACCTCACGAGGCCCTACCGGGCGCAGACCTGGCTCGTCATCGTCTCACTGCTTGCGGCGACGGCGACGGCGCTCGCGCCGCCCTTTCTCGCGAAGCTCGCCATCGACGAGGGGATCGGGAACCGCGATGTCGAGATCCTCGGGTGGATCGTGGCGGCGTTCCTCTTCGCAGGGCTCCTGAACTGGCTCGCGAGCATCGCGCAGACGTACTTCACGGGCTGGGTCGGCGAGCGCATCCTGGCCGACCTCCGAAAGCGGCTCTTCGCCCATCTCCAGCGGCTCTCGCTTGGCTACTACGAGCGCAACCGGGCAGGGACGATCATCTCCCGCCTCACGAACGACGTGGAAGCACTCGACCAGCTCGTCACGGACGGTGTCACGAGCCTCTTCCAGAACTCGCTGACGCTCTTCGGGTCAGCCATCATCCTCTTCTTCCTGGACTGGCGGCTTGCACTCGCGACCCTCTCCGTCTTTCCACTCATGAGCATCGCGACCGCAGTCTTCCGGCGCCGGTCTTCCCGCGCCTACCGCCGCGTGCGGGAGCGGCTCGCCGGAGTCACGGCCACCCTGGCGGAGAGCATCGCGGGCATGCGGGTCGTCCAGGCCTTCACGCGGGAGGACCACCATGCCGCCCACTTCCGCGCCGTGAACGAAGACTATCGCGCTGCGAACCGCGAGACCGTCGTCCTGAACGGCCTCTACTTCCCCTTCGTCGACTTCCTCTCTGCGGCCGCCACCTCGATCGTGCTCGGATACGGCGGCTACCTGGCCTTCGACGGCTCTATCGAGATCGGGACGCTTTTCGCCTTCATCGGCTACCTGTCCAACTTCTTCGACCCGGTCCAGCAGCTCTCCCAGCTCTACAACACCTTCCTCGCCGCGGTGGCCGCGCTCGACAAGATCATCGACGTCCTGGACGAGGAACCGGAGATCGTGGACCGCCCCGGCAGCATCGACCTCCCGCGGATCGACGGCCACGTCAACTTCGAGGGCGTGCGCTTCGCCTATCGCACCGGTCCTGAAGTCCTGCACGGAATCGAGCTGGACGTCCCGGCCGGCACGACGGTCGCGCTCGTCGGCCCCACGGGCGCCGGCAAGTCCACGATCGCGAAGCTACTCGCGCGCTTCTACGACCCTCAGGAAGGCCGGATCACGATCGACGGGTACGACCTCCGGGAGGTGGCGCAGGCGAGCCTCCGCCGGCAGCTCGGCGTCGTGCCGCAGGAGGGCTTCCTCTTCGCCGGCACCGTCCACGAGAACATCCTGTTCGGCCGACCCGACGCGAGCCCCCAGGAAGTCGCCGCGGCGGCGCGCGCGGTCGGGGCCCACGAGTTCATCCTGGAGCTCGAGAACGGCTACGAGACGGAGGTGGCCGAGCGCGGGAGCCGGCTCTCGCTGGGCCAGCGTCAGCTCGTCGCCTTCGCCCGGGCGCTCCTCGCCGATCCGCGCATCCTTATCCTCGACGAGGCGACATCGAGCGTCGACATCGGAACCGAGCGCCGCATCGAGCGCGCCCTGGCCACCCTCCTCGCAGGCCGAACCGCGTTCATCATCGCGCACCGCCTGTCGACGATCCGAAACGCCGACCGCATCGTCGTCCTCGAGCATGGACAGGTGGTCGAGCAGGGAACGCACGACGAGCTGCTCGCCAGCGAGGGGCGCTACCTCTCCCTGTACGGAGACTGGGCAGCAGCCGCCGCATGATCTAGAGTCGCCCCACGTGAGCCCGACCGCAATCCTGGGAGAAGCGTGGGTTCTCTACAAGGCCCACTGGCGGCACCTGCTGCCGATTGCGTTCGTCGTCTACCTCGTGCTCTCGCTCTTCACTCTGCTCCTCGCCCTGCTCCTCGGCTGGGTGGGGGCGATTGCGGGGGCCTTCGTCTCCCTGGCAGGGACGTTCTGGCTTCAGGGAGCCCTGGTGGTCGCGATCGAGGACGTGCGCGACGGACGGGCCGACCTTTCCATCTCGGAGACCCTGAGCCGGGTCCGGCCACGCATGAACCCGCTTGCGATCGGCGGCATCCTCGCCTCCATCGGCATCACGATCGGATTCATCCTCCTGATCGTTCCGGGGCTCGTCCTGCTCACCTGGTGGCTTTTCATCGTGCCGGTGATCATGCTCGAGGGCCAGTCAGCGACCGATGCTTTTGGCCGCAGCCGCGAGCTCGTCCGTGGCAACGGCTGGAATGTCTTCGGCCTGATCGTGCTCACGATCGTGATCCTGATCGTCGCGGGAATCATCATCGGGATCATCCTTCTCTTCCTCCCCGACGAGGTCGGCCAGTACGTGAGCAACGTGATCGCGAACACGCTCTTCTCGCCCTTCGTCGCCGCGGCATGGACGCTTGCGTACTACCACTTGCGTGATGCGCAAACGGCCTCTCCGCCCGGGTATCAGACCCCGAACCTCGACGCCTGAGACGCTAGACTGGGCGTGCCGGTGCGGGATCGTCTAATGGTAGGACGCCTGACTCTGGATCAGGTAGTCTAGGTTCGAATCCTAGTCCCGCAGCCTCGTAAAGCCGCTGGAAACAGCGGCTTTTTGTTGGCCGCGACGGCAACACTCAACCTGTTCTTGGGACGACGAAACTGCGTAGGGGCGATGAAACCTTTTCTTTTCTTCGTCCGCGGCGCATACTTGGTTCGTGTCCGCGACGGAGTACCGGGTCGGCAAGAACGAAGCGCTCTTCCGGGAGGTCAACGAGCGCATCCGGAGCGTCAGCGAAGGCTGGGCCAAAGGCGATCGGACGAGCCCGATCGAGTTCGTCTGCGAGTGCAGCAGCGAGAGCTGCTTCGAGACGGTGGCCCTGACAGTTGCTGAGTACGAGGGAGTGCGCTCCCATTCCCGGCACTTCCTGATCGTCGCCGGACATGTGTGGTCGCCCGAGGTCGAGCGAGAGGCGTACCGAAACAGCGGGTACGCGGTCGTCGAGAAGCTCGGCGAGGCCGCCGAGATCGCCGAGGATGAGGACGACCGCGTCGGTTGAGCGCGCCGCCTAGCGCTCGGGCGGAATTCGGAAGAGGCGCGCGCTGGCGTCGACCTGGAAGATCTCGACCTTGTGCACGCCGGCAGTGAGCAACGCCTCGGGCACTAGAGCCGACAGCACGAGGTCTCCCCGGAACACGTAGCTCCGCGTGACCGCCTCGACGCGACCGTCGACGGAAACGGCGAGGTCGAGCCCCGGCGCAGCGGCGTCGCCGGAGAGGCGGCCGGTGATCCTGGCGGGCACCGTTCCCGCCTCCGGATTGGCTCGCATGCGGACACCGAGATCGAGCTCGACCGACAGCTCGTCAGCGAGCCCTGCGTCCAGTAGCGAGACACGCCGCCCGACCAAGTCGTGGTGCGGGCCGAAACGGTAGAGGCCCTGCCCCCGGTCCCGGTCCCCGAAGAGCGCGATCTTCTGCTCGAGGAGCTCATCGCGGCGGCGCTCCAGCGATGACACCGGTTCCGTGAGACTGCCGCCGGACGTCTTGTAGATCCGTGCCAGCGGCGCCGGTCGGAAGGATTGGTCGAGCGCTGAGTGCCCGTCGACACGCCACGGGAGTGAGATCCCGAGGGCGTCCGCAAGGGTCGGCAGGACGTCGACCGTCTGGACGTGGTCATCGACGACCCGCTCCGCAGTCTGGCCCGGCGCCTTCACGACGAGCGGCACGAACGCCAGGTCGGGCAGGTTCTCGGCCGTGGTTATCCGGCGGGGCCCTCCGGGGCGGAAGCTCACACCGTGATCCGCAGTCAGGACGATGAGCGAGCGATCGTAGAGCCCGCGGCGCCGGAGGCTTCGCACCAGCTCTCCGAGGAGCGTGTCGACGAAGCCGACCTGGAGCAGGTGCCGCTGCCAGCCCTGGTTCGCCAGCACCTCGTCGTCGCTCCAGGTGTCGTCGGCCAGGCCCGCGATCGTCGTCGCGTTCGCATAGCGCTTACCGGACGGCAGGTACACCCATCCGTAGTGCGGCAGGAGCACGTGGAGAAACGAGAGCTCCGGCCTGGCTGAAGGCCGGATCGAGTCCGCGAACACGCGGAACCTGAGATCCCGGTCCCGCACTGATCCCGGAAAGAGCCGCTTCTGGAGAAATCCGCGCTCGAGGCCGCGGCGCACGTCCTCTTCGCGCCGCGTCCGCCCGCCGCCGCCGCGAAAGTCCCCCCACGTCGCCGACACCGGCGGGAGGCGATCGCGGAGATCGGGCGGCAGCACCATGTGGAGGTAGACGACGCTCAAGTCAGAGCCAAGCGACTCGAGGCGGGCAGGGAAGCGTTCGCCGGCGGACTGGGCGCAGAGATTCCCGGGGCAGAGCCGGGTCACGGCCTCGGTCACGTTCAGCCGGTAGCCGCCGCCGAGGAGCGTGAAGAGGTTCCGCGGGTGGTCAGACGCGATCGGGATCTTGCTTGCGTCGCGCGGGTAGACGCCGGTCAGGATCGCAGGAACCGCAAAGCTCGTGTTTCCCTGCACCGTGGTGGCGTTCGGAAACCAGGTGGCGTCCCCGGCCAGGGCGGCGAAGTTCGGGTACCGAACCGGATCGATCCGGCCAGACCGGTCGAGGAGCGAGAGCGACGGGAACTCGTCGAAGACGACCATCACGACGGGTGCCCGCGCTTCGATGTCCACAGGCCTGGCCTGCGCATCCGGAGCGAGCACGAGCTTCGCGACCGGCGAGCCGAAGAGAAAGAGGCCGAGAAAGAGAAGCGGTGCCGGTGCGAGCACGGTGAGCACCCAGCGGATGGCGCCGAACCGGGCGTAGGCGAGCGCCGCACCCACCGCGACCGCGACGATCAGCGCCCCGAAGAAACTCTGCGGGAGATCAGCGATCCGGTTCACGACCTGCATGGCGACGAGGCCCGAGAGGAGCCCGACGACGATCAGGTGCAGGGCGCCAGCAGCCCCCGTGTGCACCAGGCCAACAAGTGCTTCGACGGCCACCACGAGCAGCGGCGGGACGAGCACGACCGCGAGCGCGAAGACGACGATCTCCCAGCGCGAGGACCCGCGGGCGGCGAAGAAGACGACGTTCTCGGAGAGTAGGGAGAAGAGCGGCTGCGCCAGCGCGAACGAGGAGAGGACGAGCAGATGGACGCCCGCGAAGCCAAGCTCGCGGACGGTGCGCCGAGGCGCCCGGTCAGGCGTGTGGCCGGGCACGGTAGAGCACCCGGGTCCCCGACTCGAGCCGCTCCGAGCGCTCGACCTCGAACGCCTCTGAGAGCGCGCGCTCGAAGGACTCCTGCGTGTAGTCGTCGTGGGTACCCTCGCGCTTGCGAGCGAGCAATCGCGCCGCCATCGGGTCCTCGGGGGTCGGGAACTCGATCACCACCTCCGTGCCGAGCTCGCGAAGCCAGTCCAGGAACTCCCGCATGGGGACGTTCGAGCCGATCACGACGTGGTGGACGAGCGCCAGGCAGAGCGTCAGGTCGGGCGTGCCGCGCTCGGGCAATGTCTTTCGCTCCTGGCCGCGCCAGCCGAGGCCGGGCGACGGGTCGGCGACGTTCATGACGAGGGGCAAGATCGTCTTCGAGCCCTCTTCGCGGAGCGATCGATAGAGAGCGTCGACCACTGCCTGGTCGGCGTCGATCGCAAGCGCGTGGTCGGCGTGCTCGGCCGCGATCCGCGTGTAGCGCCCGTCGTTCGCTCCGATGTCCCAGACCAGGCGCCGCCGCCTCGAGGAGGCGGCCTCCCGCACGAACGCTGCCTTCCGCTCGGCGTCTGCGTCCGTGTAGGTGTTCTGGGTTCGGTACCCGGTCCAGGCCGTGGCGCCCGGCTCCCACTCGAGGCGCTCGACCAGTCGCTTGAGCCCGCGAACGTTCGCGCGGATCAGCTCGGTCTTGAAGCCCGCCTTCTTGAGCTCACCCTTCACGTCCTTCGCCGAGTCCGCATAGCGGCGCTCGAGGCGTGCGTGCAGGGCGACGTGCGTAAGGACGCCGCGCCGGAGGAGATCGCGGGCGGAGAACATGCAGCGCGCCTGGACAGGGGAGATCCCGTCGATCGCGCCGCGAAGGAGCGTCTGATACTCGATGCCTTTGTAGGCCTGGAGGAGGAGCGGGTAGAGGAAGAGCATGCAAAACTGGCGATAGCCCGCCCAGGGCTCGCCTTCCCGAAGCTTCTCGAAGGAGCCGATGTCGATGAAGACGGGGGTCGTTCCGCGCCACTGGACGTTGTACGGAGACGAGTCCTTCAGCATGAGTCCGCACCCGATCGCCTCGTCGAGAAGCGAGAGCTGAAGCAGCGCAGCCTCCTTCAGCATCGAGAAGGGCCACTCGTACGGGTACGAGACGAAGGGAATCGCCTCGTGGCGCAGGACAGCCGCGGCTCCGTCGCGGAGCTCGGCGGGCACGGCCGTCCCGTCGGCCTCCTCAGTGCCGACCAGGCGGCCGTCGGCGACCGCGCGCTCGAAGAGGGCGCTCTCGGCCAGTGCCCGCCAGTCCTCGAGCCCGGTCGGGCTGAGCGTCCGGAAGACCGTCCCTCCGGCGACGACGACGCGGCTGTCCGGGTCCCGGAACGACCCGGGCTCGAACGCAGGCTCGACTACGGCCGGTCTTCCTTCTTCCGAATGTGCAGCATCTCGAGAATCTGCCGCCAGAAGATCCGCCCGGCGACGGCCGCGGCTGCGACCCCGCCCACGATGGCTTGCAGGAGCATGCTCCCGGTACCGGGGTCGAGGTATGCCTGGACGAACTGTCCGATCACCGCAAATCCTCCTGGAATTCGACCCGGGCGACCCTAGCAGACGGGCAAGGCGGGGTTTCCGACCCGCTACCGGCTCGCTAGCATGTTGCGGCGAAAGCAGGCCCCCGTCGTCTAGTGGCCTAGGATGCCGCCCTCTCACGGCGGTGACACCGGTTCGAACCCGGTCGGGGGTATCGAAAGCCTGATCCGCTGTCCGTGGCGGCGAGCTATCGTCGGTGCATGGACGATGTCCGGGCATTCGTCGACGCGTGTCAGGCCTTCTTCAACCATCTGGCCGCCGTGTCGTGGGCTGCGCTCGCCCTTGGGGTGGCGCTGCACCTCCTGAAGCTCGTCCTCCGTGTGCGCGGTTGGCAGAACATTCTCCGCGCGTCCTATCCGGAGACGCGCGTCCGCTACCGCGACGTCTTCGGCGCCTATCTCGCGGGCGTCGGCGTGAACTCCATCGCTCCCGCTCGCGGCGGCGATCTCGTGAAGCTCTACCTCGCGAAGCGCCAGGTTCAGGGATCGACCTACCCGACGCTCGGATCCACCCTGCTCGTCGAGACGCTCTTCGACGCGGTTGTGGCGGGGCTCCTCCTCGTCTGGGCGATCCAGCAGGGCGTGCTCCCCGGTGTCCCCGACCTGCCCCGGCTTTCCGCCTTCGACTGGACGTTCGCGATCGAGCATCCGACGGCGGCGGCGTTCATCGGCTGCGTCCTCCTTGCAGCTGCGGTCGTCCTGGCGGGCTGGGCGTCCACCCACGTCCAGGCGCTGCGAGAGAAGCTCGCCCTCGGGTTCGCGGTGCTCAAGGACCGCGAAACCTACGTCCGCGGAGTCGTCTCCTGGCAAGCGGCGAGCTGGGTCGCGCGAATTGCATCCGTCTTCTTCTTCCTTCGGGCCTTCCACATCGAGGCAACGCTCGGTACCGCGCTCACCGTGCTGGTCGTCCAGAGCCTGTCGACGCTCCTCCCGTTCACACCCGGTGGCGCCGGCGCGCAGCAGGCCGTGCTCGTCTTCGCCCTTGCCGGGAGCGCGAGCACGAGCGCTCTCCTTTCGTTCAGCGTCGGCATGCAGGTCGCCACGGTGCTGGCGAACGTCGTGATCGGCTTCGGGGCGATCGCGCTGATGCTCCGGACCCTTCGCTGGCGCTCACGGGTGCAAGCGGATGACGAGGCGGCTACCGCCGAGGCAGCGGCCGCCCCGGAACCAGCCGCCGTGCGATCTCGGCCAGCTCCTCCAGGGTGAACGGCTTTGGCAGCATGCCGTCGGCCAGCGATTCGTCTTCCCCGGCCACGCGGACACTGCCGGTGAAGAAGGCGATCGCCAGGTCGGGGTGGGTCTCCCGCAGGCGCCGGGCCACCTCGAGCCCGTTGTCCGCTCCGAGGTGGATGTCGAGCAGAATCAGAGAGACCGGCTCGTGCTCGAGGGCCTCGTCGATCTCCCTGGCGCTCGTCGCCTCAACGACCCGGTAGCCGTCGAAGCCCAGGTTGACGCTGCAGAGCATCCTGAGCGCGGGATCGTCGTCCGCGACGAGGA
>DASQGA010000007.1:0-4703 GCA_035632855.1 Gaiellaceae bacterium
CTCTTCGGGACCGAGGAGCAGAAGCGCGAGTGGGTTCCCGACCTTGCTGCGGGCAAGCGACTCGCCGCCTTCGGGCTCACCGAGCCTGGAGCCGGGTCCGACGCCGGTGCGACGAAGACTCGAGCCGAGCTCCGCGACGGACAGTGGGTTGTGAACGGGTCGAAGATCTTCATCACGAACGCCGGCACGGACGTCACCTGGGGTGTGACGCTGACCGCCCGCACCGGCGAGGACGAGATCTCGAACCTGATCGTCCCGAACGACACGCCGGGCTACGAGATCTCGGCGCCGATGCGCAAGCTGGGCTGGCACGCGTCGGACACACGCGAGCTCTCGTTTCAGGACTGCGCCGTGCCCGAAGGGAACTTGCTCGGCGAGCGGGGAGCCGGGTTCCGCCAGTTCCTCGAGATCCTGGACGGCGGGCGCATCTCGGTCGCCGCGATGGGGGTCGGGCTCGCGCAGGGCGCCTACGACCTTGCGAGCGCCTATGCGAAGGAACGCGAGCAGTTCGGCAAGCCGATCGCGGAGTTCCAGGCCGTCCGCTTCCGGCTCGCCGACATGGCCACCGAGATCGAGGCGGGGCGCCAGCTCGCCTACAAGGCAGCGTGGGTGAAGGATCAAGGTGGGCCCTTCGCGACCGAGGCGGCGATGGCGAAGCTCTATACCGGGCTGCTCTCGAACCGGGCCGTCAATGCCGCTCTCGAGATCCACGGCGGCTACGGCTACACGGACGAGTACGCAATCTCCCGCCTCTACCGTGACCAGAAGGTGCTCGAAATCGGCGAGGGCACGAACGACGTGCAGCGCATGGTGATCGCGAAGGCGCTGGGCCTTTAGAGGTTCTTCGGATTCAGCGGAGTCGCTCGGAGGGGTAGCCCCACTCCCCCATGCGCTCGAGGAGCTCCTCACAGTGCTCATCGTCCCGGGTCGCTAGCGTCAATTCGATCTCGGTGACCGCGAGCGGGATCTCCATCCCCTCCCGATGATGCTCGACCGCGTGAATGTTGACGTGCTCCTCGGCCAGGCGCGTGAGCAGCGTCGCCAGGGCTCCCGGGCGGTCCCGCACCTGGGTTCGCACGACGAGGAACCGACCCCCTCGGGTGAGCCCGTAGCGGGCGACCTCCATGAGGAGGCTCGCGTCGATGTTCCCGCCCGAGAGGAGCGCACAGGCAGAGTCCTCGCCCGCCACCTTCCCTCCGAGGAGCGCCGCCACCGACGCGGCTCCGCCGCCCTCGACCACCAGCTTCACCCGCTCGAGCAGGAGGACGATCGCCCGTGCGATCTCGTCGTCGGTCACGGTCACGACGTCGTCCAGGAGGTCGGCGAGAATCACGCTGGTCAGCTCCCCCGGCTGCTTCACGGCGATGCCGTCGGCGATCGTGAAGCCGACCTCCGTGCTCCCGGCGAGCGGCGCGCAGCTCGCAGCCTGCACCCCGACGATGCGGACGTCGGGCCGGCGGGCCTTGAGCGCGATGGCGATTCCCGAGGCCAGGCCCCCACCCCCGATCGGGACGACCAGCACGGCGAGGTCGGGAAGCTGGTCGGCGAGCTCGAGGCCGATCGTCCCCTGCCCGGCGATCACGATGTCGTCCTCGAACGCATGGATGAGCGTCGCACCGGCGTCCGCACGCTCTCGCGCCGCGGTCTGGGCGCCGTCGTACCCTGCACCGGCCAACACGATCTCAGCCCCGTAGCTCTTGGTCGCCTCGATCTTCGTCATCGGAGCGTCCTCGGGCATGAAGATGGTCGCAGCGACGCCCGCCTCCCTGGCCGCCCAGGCCACCGCCTGGCCGTGGTTGCCGGCGCTCGCGGTCACGACGCCCGCGGCCCGCTCCTCCGGCCCCAGGGTGGAAACCCGGTTGACGGCTCCCCGGATCTTGAATGACCCCGTCCGCTGCAGATTCTCGGCCTTCAGCCAGACGCGCCGCCCGGCGAGCCGGCCGAGGGTCTCCGAGGAGTAGACGGGGGTAACGCGGGCGATGCCCTCGAGGCGCCGCTGAGCCGCCTCGATGTCTACGAGCGTGGGTGCCGTTCGCGTTGCCATTTACGAGCCGCCGATCCTGAACACCTGCTGCATGATCGCACGCACTGCGCTCAGGGGATCGAGCTCACGGCGCTCCACCAGCTCGAGCAGGCGGCGAAGCTCCTCGTCTCCCGCCACCGCCCGCTCCAGGTGCGCCTTGGCCCGTCCGCTCGCCAGCGCGTAGACCTGGCCCGCGAGGTTCGAGGCCCGGCGTGTCGCCAGCAGCCCTGTCTCCTCGAGGTGTTCCCGGTGTGCTCCGACCGCGTCCCACAGCTCCTCCACGCCCTCGCCCGTGAGGGCGTCGGTCAGGACGATGGGGGTCTCCCACTCGCGCTCCGTGTCGAGGGCGAGGATCGATCGCACCTCGCTCTCCATGGTCGTCGCGCCCGCCCGATCCTTCTTGTTGACGGCGATCACGTCCGGGATCTCCATGATCCCCGCCTTGAGCGCCTGGATCGAGTCGCCGGAGCCCGGCATGAGGACGAGCAGCGTCGTGTCGGCGATCGCGACGATCTCGACCTCGCTCTGGCCCGTCCCGACCGTCTCCAGGAAGACCAGGTCCTTCCCGGCGGCGTCGAGGATGAGCGCGGCCTGGAGGGTGGCTTCGGCAAGCCCGCCCAGGTGTCCGCGCGTACCCATGGAGCGGATGAAAACGTCCGGGTCGAGGAAATGGTCGGACAGCCGGATCCGGTCGCCGAGGAGCGCGCCCTGGGTGAAGGGGCTCGAGGGGTCGACGGTGACGACTCCGATCTTCTGGCCCCCGGGGCGAACGTGCCGGACGAGCGAGCTGACGAGAGACGATTTGCCGACGCCTGGCGGGCCCGTGACTCCGACCATGTACGCGTGCCCCGTCTGACCGTACAGCTCCCGGATCACGTCCTCGGCGAGGGAATCCGCGCTCTCGACGAGAGTGATCGCCCGCGCCAGCGCCCTGCGGTCGCCTGATCGGACGCCGGCAACGAGGTCGTCGAGGCTCCAGCTCCGGGCCATCAGGGCGTCCGGACGGCGGGTGAGTGCCGCTCCTCGACCCCGGAGAGGAGCACGAGAGCGAAGCAGGCGGCCACGGAGCAGAGCACCGCCGAGATGCCCCACGCAGTCCGCGCGCCGAAACCGTTTGTGAGCGGGCCCGCAACGATCATCCCGAGGCCGAAGAACGCGTAACCGATGCTCATGACGACGGTGAAGGCGCGCCCGCGCAGGCGGTCCGGCGCACCGCGCTGGACGAGCACGGCATTGCAGACGACAACCGCGCCGTTCCCTAGGCCCGAGACGATCACGAAGACAGCGGCCACCCAGACGTTCGGAGACACCGCTGCCGCCCCGAACCCGAACGCGAGCAGCACGACCCCGGCGACGTAGGGGGTGCGGATCCCGAAGCGTTCGATGAGGCCTCCGCCCGCGAGGCTCCCGAGCGTCAGTCCGACTGCGGCAGTGGCGACGAGGACGCCGTAGCCGAAGTCGCCCGCGTCGAACTCCTCCTTCGCGAGGACGATCTCCGAGACGTTCCCGATCGCCTGGCCGAGCGTCACGATGCTCCATGCCACGAGAATCGTCAGGAGGCCCCGCGAGTGCGTCACCATCCGCAGGCCTTCGGCGAGGTCGCGGCGGTGGCCCGCGCTCGGAGCCCGTTCTCCCTCCTCGAGGCTCTGGCGAATGCCGAGGATGAAGAATGCCGAGACGACGAACGTGCCCGCATTGAGCCAGTACGCCGCATCGGACCCGGAGGCGGCGACCAGGGCCCCGCCTGCGAGCGCGCCAACCGCCCAGGCGAAGTTCTCGGCCGACTGGAGGATTCCGTTGGCATGGCCGAGGTCGTCGTCAGCGACGAGGTTCGGAAGCCCCGCGAACACCGCCGGCCTGAAGAGGCTCGTCGCGATGCCGATGATCAGCGCGAGCCCGACGATCTGGGCGGCGCTGGTCGCGAACGGCAGCACGCAGAAGACGCCCGCCCGCAGGATGTCGGCAGCCACGAGGATGTTGCGGCGCGGCAGGCGGTCGATGAGCGGCCCGAGCAGGATTCCAACCAGGACGATGGGCAGGAAATCGGCGATCAGGAGCGCACTGACCCAGTTGGCGTCGCCGGTGCGGTCGTAAACGTCCACGACCAGGGCCACGAACGCGAGCCACGTGCCGATGCTGGACGCAAACGTCGCCAGGAAGAGGCGCCTGAAGCCCGCCGCCTCCCCGACCAGCCCTAGGCCGGCGCCGCTGCGGCCCGACGTCACGCGCCGCAACCTAACACCGCGACTCCCTGGAGTCGTGCCCCGGCGAAGGATCGAGTGGGTCTAGGCGACGGTCTGTGACGAAGCGGTGAGAACCCGTGCAAGCGCAGCGGTGAAGATCTCGTTTTCGTCGGGCGTCCCGACCGTCACCCGGATCGCGTTGGGGGCACCGAATGGGGCGAGCGGGCGGACGATCACCCCCTCCTGGAGCAGGGCGTCAAAGAGCTGCCGTGTGTCCCGGCCGACGTCGAGGAAGAGGAAGTTCGCCACCGCTGGCTCGGCCACCTCCACGGGCAGTGACGCGCAGGCCCGCAGAAGCTCGCTCCGGGCGGCGGCCGTGGCCGCACGCCGGCGCGCCAGCTCGGCCTCGTCGCCGAGACTCGCGAGCGCCGCGTCCTGGGCGGCCTGGTTGACGTCGAAGGCATTTCGCACCTTGCCGATCGCCTGGACGACGTCCG
>DASQGA010000008.1:0-18519 GCA_035632855.1 Gaiellaceae bacterium
TGCGGGAGCTGACGAGCGCGCCGAATGCAGAGGCCGTGGGGCTCGGCCCGAGCCGCCGCGTGATCCTCTGGGACACCTTGCTCGACGGCCGCTTTGCAGACGACGAGGTGCGGATCGTGCTGGCGCACGAGATCGGTCACCTCTCCAGGAACCACATCTGGAAGAGCGTCGGCTGGTACGCGCTCTTCGCGCTTCCCGGCGCGTACCTGATCGCGCGCTCGACTCGCGGTCGAGGCGGGGTCTATGCGCCCGCGGCGATTCCGCTTGCCCTCTTCGTACTGGTCGTGCTCCAACTCCTAGCGCTGCCTCTGCAGAACGTCATCACCCGCCACCTCGAGGCCGAGGCGGACTGGGTGGCGCTCGAGACCTCCCGGGACCCGGACGCCGCGGAGCGTCTCTTCGAGCGGCTCGGAACCACGAGCCTCTCGGAGCCGAGCCCACCAACCTGGTCGTATCTGCTCATGCAGACGCACCCGACGCTCAGCCAGCGGATCGCGATGGCGGAGGCATGGAAGACTCGGGCAGCACATGCCTCCCCCTAGGACACCCGCGCGGGCCGAGGTCGTGGGAAGCCTCCTCCGGCCTGCCGCGCTCCGGGAGGCGGTGGCCGAGGTCTACGCGCCCGGGCACCGCGCCATCCTCCCCGAGGAGCGGGCCAGGGATTTGAGCTCCCTGAAGGCCGTCGAGGACGAGGCGATCCGCCGGGCGGTCGCCCGCCAGGAGGAGATCGGGCTCGACGTCGTCACCGACGGCGAGTTTCGCCGCTACATGTTCCTGAACTCGTTCTGGGACGCGGTCGAGGGGTTCTCGACCGACCAAAACCCCGTCGAGTTCAGAAACGAGCGCGGCGAGACCGTCGTCTGGCACGTGCAGAAGGTGGAGGAGCGCCTCCGGCTCGTTGACAGCCCGGCGGCGCGGGAGGCGGAGTTCCTCGCTGCGACGGCGAACCGGCCGTTCAAGGTCACCCTTCCGGCCGCGTCGCTCTTCCGCCACCCGTTCACCTTCACGCCTGAGCACGCCTATCGCGATTTGGAGGAGCTCGTCGCCCACGCGATCGAGATCGAGCGGCGCCTGATCGCAGACGCGATCGAAGCGGGCGCTCGCTACGTCCAGCTCGATTTTCCGCTCTATCCCTACCTCGTCGACCCAGAATGGTCGGAGCGCTTCCTGGCCGCCGGGCTCGACGTGGACGAGGTCCTCGGCCGGGCGCTCGCCGCCGACAACGCCGTCGTCGAGGGCATTCCCGCGGACGTCACGGTCGGCCTGCACGTCTGCCGCGGCAACTACCGGTCCCGCTGGCTCTGCGAGGGATCGCTGGAGCCCGTGGCGGAGCGCCTCTTCGGCGAGCTGGAGCGATACGACACGTTCCTGGTCGAGTGGGACGACGTCGGGCGGGACGGTGGGTACGAGCCGATCCGCCACGTCCCGGCCGGGAAGACCATGGTCATGGGCCTCGTCAGCTCGAAGACGCCAGCGTTCGAGTCCGAGGACGACCTGCTTCGGCGGCTCGAGGAGGCAGCCGCGTTCCTGCCGCTCGATCAGCTCGCGCTCTCGCCCCAGTGCGGCTTCGCGTCCGTCCTCGAAGGGAACGAGCTCGACGAGGAGACGCAGTGGCAGAAGCTCGAGCTCGTCGCCCGGGTCGCCGAACGGGCGTGGGGAGCGGGCTAGAGGCTAGTCTGGCCGGGTGGCTCGCTCGGTCATCATCTCCGCGGTTCGAACGCCGTTCGGGAAGCTGGGCGGCGCCCTCAAGAACTATCAGGCGCCGGAGCTCGGAGCCGTTGCGATCCGGGCGGCGCTCGACCGTGCCGGGATCGAGAACGAGGACGTCGAGTACGTCATCATGGGCCAGGTGCTGCAGGCGGGCGCCGGCCAGGCGCCGGCGAGGCAGGCCGCCGTCGGTGCGGGTCTTCCGAAGGAGATCGGCTCCGACGTCGTCAACAAGGTCTGTGCCTCGAGTGTGCGGGCGGTCGAGATGGCAGACCAGATGATCAGGGCGGGAGACCACTCCGTGATCGTCGCCGGCGGCATGGAATCCATGTCGAACGCCCCGTACCTCCTGAAGAAGGCCCGGTTCGGCTATCGCCTCGGCGACGGTGTTCTCGTCGATTCGATGACCTCGGACGGGCTGACGTCGACGTTCGACGAGCTGCACATGGTTGCGCAAGCCTCGCTCGTGTCCCGTGAGCTCGGGATCTCGAGGGAGGATCAGGATCGCTGGGCGCTCCGCTCTCATCAGCGGGCAGTGGCTGCGATCGACAACGGCCGCTTCGACGAGGAGGTCGTGCCGGTGGGTGAGGTGACAGTCGACGAGGGCCCCCGGCGGGACACGTCCTACGAGCGGCTCTCGCAGCTCAAGCCGGTTTTCGATCCTGAAGGGACGACGACGGCCGGGAACGCGCCGGGCGTCAACGACGGCGCGGGCGCCCTGGTCGTCGCGAGCGAGGAGTTGGCCCGTGAACGGGGGCTCGAGATCCTGGCCACCATCGTCTCCCAGGCCTACGTCGCGGACGACTTCGCCTACCTCGCGAAGACACCCGCCCTCGCTGGCCTGAGAGCACTCGAGAAGGCGGGGAAGTCGATCGACGACGTGAAGCGAGTGGAACTGAACGAGGCCTTCTCGTCGGTCGTCCTGAACTCCACGGCGATGCTCGGCACGGATCCGGAGCTGGTCAACGTGAACGGCGGCGCCGTAGCGCTCGGCCACCCGATCGGCGCCTCGGGGGCACGCATCCTCGCGACGATGATCCACGAGCTCCGGCGAAACGGCGGCGGCCTCGGCCTCGCGGCGATCTGCTCCGGCGGCGGCCAGGGCGACGCGCTCCTGCTCGAGGTCGAGGGGTAGCTCTTCAGGGAACTTTTCGGGCTGCCGATCTGTCCTAGTGACGGCATGCGACGTTCCCGACTTCTCCTTGCTCTTCCGCTCGTCCTCGCTGCCACGGCGTGCGGGGGTGAGACGCCCACGGCCTCTGACTCGGGTACGCGGCCCGAAGCGACGACTACGCAGAAGACGAAGAACCTCCCGAACGAAACTCCACGCGCGCCGAAGCTTCTCCTCCGGAGCAGCGCAGGCTCGCAGGAAGCCGTTCCTGGGAGCAGCTGCGTCTCCGGCCAGGGGGTCGGAGTCTGTTCCGACGGCGCCTACCCGCACCCGAAGCAGCTCAGCATCGTCCGGCCCGGTGAGGTGATCACGGTCTCGCTCGAGCAGGCGCAGGTCGTCCGTGCCGAGACTTGCAAGGGGGGCCGTGAACGGGACTGCATCGGCGTCATCCGAGTCCACCCGCTCGGCTGCGAGCAGCTGGTCGCCTACACGATCTCGCTCGAGCCCGGACAGGCGACACGCTGGAAGGTGGCTGTCCCGCCCGGTGCCTACGAGCTCGAGACCTTCGCGTACTTCGAGTCGGATGACGGCCGGACGGGCGGCGACGTGAGCGGCGGCTTCGGGCTCTACGTCGACGCGAGCCGGAGCGCAGCGGTCGTGCCCGTGAAGTCCGTCCGCTCGGATCGCTTCGCCTGTTGAGCTAGATGGTTGATCGGCAATTACCACACCCACGGATGGCGGCCCAGACACGGCGCCAGGCCGCACCCTCGCCCTTGTCAAGGCTTCTAGCCTTGCCTGCGGGCGATGGCACACCCTGACTTGGTCTGGCCCCTCCCCGCGGGGCATGGCAATCACCGACCAACCATCTACAGCCAGCTACCGATCAACCATCTAGATTCCGCCCATGATCGTGCTCCCAGGGGAGCCCGTCTTGCTGCGGCCGTTCCGGCTCGACGAGCTCGACATCCTCATTGAGGCCTACCTGAAGGCGGACTACCCGCTCGGCGGCGCGAAGCGCCCGACTTCCGCCCAGCTCCGCCGACGGATCGAGCGCTCCGGAACGCTCTGGAACGGGAAGCTCGAGCTTGGGGTGGAGGCCGAAGGCCGCCTCGTCGGGGACGCGGATGCCCGTTCCCCGCGCGGGGCCTTCCCACCGGGCGTCTTCGAGATTGGCGTGACGCTCTTCGACTCGGCCGAGCGTGGACGGGGCTACGGGCTCGAGGCCACGAAGCTCGTCACCGACCACCTCTTCGCCACCGAGGGAGCAGAACGCGTTCAGGCGACGACAGCCGACTGGAACACGCCCATGCGCCGGGTGCTCGAGAAGCTCGGCTTCGCCAACGAGGGGACTCTGAGAGCGTTCTTCCCGGCGGAGGGTGGCAGGGACGATTACGTCATGTACGCCTTGACGCGCCAGGACTGGAGCCGATTCTAGGAGGGCCTGGCGAACGCAGACTGTGCCGTCGGGCCGCGCTGCTCGCCCCGAGGCGGCGTCCTCCGTCGCACCGATAGCGCTGCTATCGGCACTCCCTGCGTCCTTGCCTCGGAACGACCATCGCACCCCGACGACGAGCGACGTTCCACCAGGCCCTCCTAGAATCGGCGAATGAGCTTCGAGCGCGTCCTCGTCGTCGGCGCGGGGCAGATGGGTGGCGGGATCGCGCAGGTCGTGGCCGCCTCGGGCCGGCAGGTTCTCCTGCACGACGCAGCGCCCGGCGCGACCGAGCGCGGCCTCCAGGCGATGCGAAAGAGCCTGGACCGGCTGGCGGCGAAGAACGGCGAGCTCGACCCGGAGGAGATCCTGGCGAGGGTTGAGCCGGTGGACGACCTCGTGGAGGCCGAGCTCATGATCGAGGCGGTCGTCGAGGAGCCCGCGGTCAAGGAGGACATCTTTCGTCGTGCGGACGACGCGCTGCCCGCAACTGCCGTGCTCGCCTCGAACACCTCCTCGATCCCGATCGGTTCGCTCGCCGCGGTCACGAGCCGTCCCGACCGGGTGATCGGCATGCACTTCTTCAACCCGGTGCCGGTGATGGCGCTCGTCGAGGTGGTGTGCGCGCGCGAGACCTCCGACGAGACCACCGAGGCGATCGTGGAGCTCGCACGCGAGCTCGGCAAGACACCGGCCGAGGTGCGCGACTTTCCCGGCTTCGTGTCGAACCGGATCCTCATGCCGCTTGTGAACGAAGCCGCCTACGCCCTGTACGACGGCGTGGCCGAGGCCGAGGCGATCGACACGATCGCGAAGCTCGGCTTCAACCATCCGATGGGCCCGCTGGCTCTGGCCGACCTGATCGGTCTCGACACGTGCGTGGCGATCCTGGAGGTCCTCGAAAAGGGCCTCCAGGATCGGAAGTACGCTCCGTGCCCGCTCCTCAGGCAGTACGTCCGGGACGGCCGGCTCGGCCGAAAGAGCGGCCGCGGCTTCTACGACTACGCTTGATCCAAGAAGCTCGTCGCGTTTGTGCACCACATCCTCTCGCTCATCTTCGAGGACGTCGACGGCGAGGAGACGGCTCCGACGACCTAGGCTTTAGAGGCTGCCGGGTACGCGCCGGCAAGCGCCTCCGCCTCCGCAAGCGCAGCATCAACTACGTCGCGTCGGGCATCCGCGCCGGCGACGACCTCGAGATCCCATCTGCGGGCGGAGGCATGCTCTTCGATTTGGCGGTCCTCGTCGTCGTCCCCGGTCCGGCTCGAGACACGGCCAGTCCCGTCGAGCACGAGCGAGGCCCGTACGCCGGGCCCGAGCACCGTGGCCGATCGGCGTGACGCCACCGGGGGGTCGATCCCGAGCGCGGTCAGGACGAGATCGTCGTCGGCCGGCGAGCGGACGCTGATCCGGAGTGCGTCCGCGTAGGACCGAACGACCAGCCCGCGGCGCTCGAGCTCCATGGCGAGTGCCGGTGCCTCGAGCGTCCGAGCGACCACGAAGCTCGCGTGGGACTCGGGCGCATTCCAGCCGGCGGCGAGGAACGCCGTGCGAAGGCGCTCACGCTCGGCTCGCACTGCGTTCACCTCAGCTTCGGCGAGTCCCGGCCGGAGAAGCGCATCCGCTCCCAGAGCGGCAGCGAAGTTGGAGATCGGCCCCGGCGCCCGGCGGTCCGTGAGCTCGCCTGCGAGCGCTCGTGACGCGATCGCGTAGCCCACGCGGAGCCCGGCCAGACCGAATGCCTTCGAGAGCGTTCGCACGCAGACGAGGTTGGGCCGCTCGCGGGCGTGGGGAGCGGTCGTCTCCCCGGCGTACTCGAAGTACGCCTCGTCCACGCACACGACAGTGTCCGGCAGAGCGTCGGCGACGCTCGCTATGTTCTCCGCGCTGAAGAGCTCGCCGCTTGGATTCCCCGGATTGCAGATCCAGAGAACGTGCGCATCGCGTCCCGCTTCGGCAAGCGCCTCGAGGTCACGAGGCGTGGCGACGACCTCGGCGCCCTCGATCTGGCTCGCGATCGCGTACATGGGATAGGTGGGCTCCTCCACCGCCGCGTGGCGGCCGGCGGAGAGGAACGTGCGGGCCACGAGGCCGATCAGGCCGTCTGCGCCCGCATCGATCGCGATCTCGTCGGGGCCACACCCCGCATACGAAGCCGCCGCCTCGCGCAGCTCGCGGTACGTGCCCTCCGGATAGTCGGCGCGCACCGAGAGCGCTGCCCGGACGCCAGGCGGCAGCGGGGCGGGGAAGGCGGGGAGGTTCGAGTCGAAGCGAAGGACATGGGCCGGGGAGAGGCCGTGGCGCGCCGCCACTGCGTCCGGCGGGAGCGCCCAGCGGTACGGCTCGAAGCCCGATCCTGTCTGACGCGGTGCCGGCACGGCCACACCCTAGAGCGACGGATCGGGCGACGGGTCAGCGCTAGCCGACCAGGCTTTCCCCTGCCCGCGCCTGTGGGCGAAAGATTCAAAGGGTTTTCGGGATCTAGCCAATATGAAGAGACACGGAATCCATCCCTGGGATTCCACTCCGATAGAGGGGTGAAGCCGCTGCGCCTCTTGCTGGTCGATGACGATCCGGGAATCCGGGCCCTCCTGAGGGCTACCTTCGAGGTCGTCGACATGGAGGTCGTCGAGGCGGAGAGTGCCGAGGAGGCCGCAGCGTTCGTGCAGCGCGACCGCCCGGACGTAGTCGTGCTCGACGTCAGGATGCCCGGGAAGGGTGGGCTGGCTTACTGTCGTGAGCTGAAGCGCGACCTGGCCACCGCCGATATCCAGATCGTCCTTCTCACCGGATCGGAAGGTTCCCGTGACATCGACTGGCGAGCCTGTGGCGCCGATGCCTTCCTCCTGAAGCCGTTCAGCCCGCTCGAGCTGCTGGCGATCGTCGAGCGCCTGGCGGGCGGTCTCTACGGCGTGCCGTTCCGGGCCACCAAGAAGCGCGCTCCGGAGGAGCAGCTGCTCCTGTACGCACGCGACCTTCGGCATCTGCTCGAGATCGAGCGGGGACAGCGACACCTCCTGCAGAACGCCTACCAGGAGACGGTCGCGGCGCTCGCGAGCGCGCTCGAGACGAAAGACACGGGGACGCGCGCGCATTCCCAGCGGGTCCAGCGCTACGCCATCGCACTTGCGTCGCGGATCGACTGCTCTCTGACGTCGGATCAGAGCGCGGCGTACGGATTCCTCCTGCACGACGTCGGAAAGATCGGGATCCCGGACGAGATCCTCCAGAAGCCCGGGCCCCTGACGGCGGAGGAGCGCCGCCTGATGCAGACGCACACCGCACTGGGAGAGCAGATGCTCGGCGGCGTCGCCTTCCTCCAGGGCACGGGGCTCCGAGTCGTTCGCCACCATCACGAGCGTTGGGACGGCAGCGGCTATCCGGACCGGCTGGCAGGCGAGCAGATCCCTCTCGGCGCTCGCGTCTTTGCGGTCGCGGATGCGCTCGACGCGATGACGAGCGACCGGCCCTACCGGCCGGCGCAGCCGTGGTCAGCCGCACGCGAGGAGATCGTCTCGCAGGCGGAGCGCCAGTTCGACCCGGACGTCGTGGACGCCTTCTGTGCCGGGGAGAGCGAGCTCCGCGAGATCCAGCGCGAGTTCCCGGTCCCGGCCTAGGTCTCGGTCTCGACCAGCACTTCGAGCCGCGCCAGGTCGGCGCGGAGCTTCTTCTGCGTCTCACGACTCACGAGGCCGCCGAGGAGCCGCGCGACGAGCAGCGAGTACTCGCTCTCAACGGTGGTCGTCAGCCGGGTCCCTCCCTCGACCGGCTCCAGGACATAGGACGTCTTGGCCTTGAAGCCCTTTCCCTCCATCCGCGCCTCGACGAAGCGGTCCGGCTCGAGCGCCGTGAGCTCGCCGTCGAGTTTCCATTCCTTGCCGCGGATCACCATGACCTGGCGTGACAAGGCGCCAACCTGCGCGCTTTGCCCCTCGACTGGCTCGAAGGCCGTCAGCCCGCCGACCCACCGCTTGAGCCGCTCCGGCTCGGTCAGGTAGGGGAACACGGTCGCGGGCGGGCGCGCGATCTCGATCGTATGCTCGTTCCTGTACACGCGGCCGCGACTCTATCCTCCTCCGCATGGACTTCGAGCTCGCGGCGGAGCAGCGTGAGATCCAGGCGCTCGCGCGGGAATTCGCCGAGGCCGAGATCGTTCCGAATGCTGCCGGCTGGGACCGGGAGCACCGCTTCCCGCGGGAGCTCTTCGGGAAGCTCGCCCTCCTCGGCCTGATGGGCGTCTGCGTCCCCGAGGAGCTCGGCGGTGCGGGCGCCGATTTCCTCGCCTATGTTCTCGTGCTCGAAGAGCTGTCGCGTGCCGACGCGGGTGTGGGGGTGACCGTGGCGGTGCACACGAGCGCCGCGACCCTCCCGATCGTCACGTTCGGGACGAAGGAGCAGAGAGAGCGGCTGGTGCCACCCCTCGCGAGCGGTGAGACGCTCGGCGCGTTCGCGCTGACCGAGTCGGAGGCCGGCTCGGACGCGGGGGCCCTCCGCACTCGCGCGGAGCCCGACGGGGACGGCTGGCGCCTCACGGGCCGGAAGCAATGGACGACGAACGGTGGCCACGCGGGCACGATCCTGGCCTTCGCGCGCACGGAGGCCGGAGTCTCCTGCTTCCTCGTCGACGGCGGCGCCGAGGGGCTCGAAGCAAGCAGTGAAGCCGAGAAGCTCGGGCTCCACTCTAGTTCGACCGTGGATCTGGTCTTCGACGGGGTCCGGGTCGAGTCGGAAAGCCTCCTGGGCGAGGAAGGGCGTGGCATGCCGATCGCCCTCGCAACGCTCGACGGCGGGCGGATCGGGATCGCGGCGCAGGCCGTCGGGATCGCGCAGGCGGCCTTCGACGTGGCGACCGCGTACGCACTCGAGCGACGACAGTTCGGAAAGCGGATCGCAGAGTTTCAGGCGATCCAGTGGAAGCTCGCGGACATGGCGACAGAGATCGATGCGGCCCGGCTCCTCACCTGGCGCGCCGCTTCGCTCCGAGACCGCGGCCTGCCGCACGGTGAGGCGGGGGCGAAGGCGAAGCTCTTCGCCTCGGCAGTGGCGCGGCGACAGACGGGGGAGGCGATCCAGGTTCTCGGCGGCTACGGATACACGCGCGAGTTTCCCGTCGAGCGCTATTACCGCGACGCGAAGATCACGGAGATCTACGAGGGCACGAGCGAGATCCAGCGGCTTGTGATCGCGCGCTCGGTTCTGGGGCTGGCCGAGCGCACCGAGCCCGTCCGCGCATGAGCCGCAGGCGTGAGGAGCCGGTCCGGCTCGACCGGATCTACACACGGGGGGGCGACGGGGGCGAGACGAGTCTTGGGGACGGGAGCCGAGTCTCGAAGACCGATCCGCGGATCGAAGCCTACGGCACTGTCGACGAGCTGAACTCCGCGATCGGCTTCGTCCTCGCCGGTGACCTCCCGGCGGCGTCCCGGCAGTGGCTCGAGGGGATCCAGAACGAGCTCTTCGACCTGGGCGCCGACCTGTCGGTTCCGTTCAGGGAGGAGAAAAAGGAGCGGCTGAGGATCACGCAGGGACAGGTCGACCGCCTCGAGGAGCTCTGCGACCGCGCGAACGAGGGCCTGGAGCCGCTCCGGAGCTTCGTGCTGCCGGGTGGGACCGACGCTGCGGCGCGGCTGCACGTGGCGCGAACGGTGTGCCGCCGGGCAGAGCGACTCGCCGTCGGCCTCGCGGCCCTTGAGTCTGTGAACCCGCTGGCGATCGTCTACCTGAACCGTCTTTCCGACCTCCTGTTCATCCTCGCCCGGGATGCCAACGCAGGCTCGGCCGAGCCGCTCTGGCAGCCTGGCGGCTCGCGCTAACGGGCGTGGATGCTGCGGAGCACGAACGAGAGGAGCGAGCGCGCCTTGTAGCCCGCAAGGGCGGACCCGAGGCCGAGCATGCCGAGCAAGAGGACGGTTCCGACCGCTTCTTTCCTCGAGCTACTTGAGCTCGCAGCGACGGACGAGATCGCAGGGGCGGCGGACGGCCGCGCCGTGGCCTCCGGGCTAGAAAGCGCGAGCGACTCGCCCGGGGCAGGCTCGTGGGGCGGTAGGCCGCCCCGGCCCGGGAAGGCCTCCGTCTCCAGCGGAGAGTCGATGATCGGTTCGGCCGCGGGCGGATCCCCGTCACCGTTGAGGGAGCCAGCCGGAGTCGTGCCGCCCTGCTCGGTCTCTCCGGGCGTGCTCTGGGGCTCGATCCGGATCGGAACACGTGCCGTCACCGTCTTTCCATCGGGCCCGACTGCAGTCACGAGCAGCGTGTAGCGGCTCTGCCTGAGCGCCGCGCTCGGAATGTCGAGCTTCAGGAGGGTCGTGCCGGCGCCGAGCCCGGAGCGCCAGGCGAAGAGCTCCTCGGTGTTGTTCAGGAGGGATGTCCGCACCCGCGCTGCCAGCGACAGGTCGACGTTCACCCGGATGACCTTGTGGCTCGATCGGGCCAGGACCCGCAGGCTCGAGACGCGCAGGACGAGGACCGACTTGAACGCGTGACTCCCGGAGGACACGAGGAGTGGAACAGCCGTGCCCACCCGCGCGACCGCCGGGCCGGCTGCCCCGATGACCCGGCCCACAGGCACGCTCGTCGAGCGGTTCTTCGTCATTTTGCCTTGCCTGAAGCCGCGCTTCGCAAGCGCCGCCGTGGCAGCCCTGACCGTGAGCTTCTTGAGGACCGGCAAGACCTTCAGCGCATAGCTCGGTGCGCTCCTGTTGCCGGCTTCGTCCTCGGCCTGGATCTGGAAGGCACGAAGGTCGCCTGCCTTGACGCCGTCCACGACGGTCTGCCGCTGGGTCGCCGGGTAGACGGCCGACCGCGCGCCGGCGACGAGGAGGACGTATATCGGCGCGACACCGCTCGTGTCGGTCGCGGAACCCCAGCGCAACGTCAGCTTTCTGCCTTTGATGTCGAGGGAGCCCGAGAAACCCGGGGGCGTGGTCGGGGCCTGCCCGTCGGTCGGCGCCCCGAACGCCTGTGTGTTCTCGATCCGAACGCCCGCGCGGACGTCTGCGGCGCTGTTCCCGAATGAGTCGGAGGCGGTCGCGCGAAGGTCGTAGGTTCCGTTTGCGAGGCTGCCCGTCGCGAACGACGCGCTCCAGGGAGCAGCGGTGTCCGTTGCGATGGCCGTCCAGGACGCCGCGCCGGTGGCGCGGTAGGCGAAGACAACGACGGAGGCGTCTGGGGCGGTCGCGGTCAGGTTGACCGATCCGCTCAGGGTCGCACCGGGGTTCGTAAGAGTCACGGTGGGCGCGGAGCCGTCGACGGTGACCGTAACGGTCGCACTGAAGCTCGTGTTCCCCGCGAGGTCGTCGATGCCGGCGCGCAGCTCGTAGCCGCCGTCGAGGCCGGCGGTGTTCCAGGAGGCTGCGTACGGGGCCGAGGTGTCCTCTGCGAGGGCAGTCCAACCCGGGGCGCCGACCGCTCGGAACTCCATGGTGACGTCCGCAACGCCGGAGCCGCCCGCGTCGGACGCGGTCGCCTGGACGGAGACGACGCCACCCACGGTCGCGCCGCCGGCGGGCGCGGTGAGCGACCCGGACGGGTCGGTGTTGTCGACTCGAACGTTCCGGGTAGCACTCGTGCCCGTGTTACCCGAGCCGTCTAGGGCGCCCGCGCGAAGCTCGTAGGACCCGTCCGGGACGGCGGTGGTATCGAAGTCGGTCGTGAAGGGTGCGGAAGCATCCGTCCCGATTGGAGCCCAGGCGCCGCCGGCGGCCGGGCGGCGCTCGAACGTCACCTGCGCGGTGTCGCCCGAGGAGGTCGCCGCGAGCGGCACGGTGCCGTTGACGTTGGTGCCCGGGTCCCCGAGAGTGACGACCGGGGCGTCGTTGTCGACCGTGACGGTCACGACGATGCTCGTGGCCGTGCCACCTGCCAAGTCAGTCGCGACGGCGACGAGCTCGTAGGATCCGTCAGCGCCCGCCCTCGAGTCCCAGGTTGCCGTGAACGGGCTCGTCGTGTCCGTCGAGATGGTCGAGTAAGTGCCACCCGCTGGGCGAACCCTGAAGGTGACCGAGGCGAGACCGGAGCCCAGGTCGACCGCGGCTGCCGCCACGGGAACGGAGCCGGAGACCGTGCCGCCGACGGGCGTCGTCAGGGCGACCGTGGGAGCCGTGTTGTCGACGGTCTTCCCGGCGAGCACCGCTGAAGTCGTGTTCGCGGCACCGTCGGTCGCCACGAAGCGAAGGTCGTAGTTCCCGTCCGTGAGTCCGGTTGTGTCCCAGCTGGCCGAGAAGGGCGCCGTCGGATCGGTGGAGATCGTCGTCCAAAGGCCGCTGCCGGCGGGAGCGGACTGGAAGCGGACGAACGCCACGCCGGACGACGGGTCGGTCGCGGTCGCGGAGAGGGCCACCGTGCCGCGCAGGTCGTCGCCGGGGTCGGCGGGCAAGAGGCCTGGCGCGCTCGCGTCGATCCGCACGATCGCGACGCGCCAGGACTCGACGTTCCCTGCGCCGTCGGTCGATCGGTACGAGATCGTGTGCACGCCGTCGTTCGAGCCGTCGGCCGGGGCGGCGACGCTGACGGAGGTCCCGGTCTGCGTGGCGCCCCCGTCGACCTTGTACTCGGTCGAAGCGATGCCCGAGCCGCCGGTGTCCGTCGGCGCCAGGGTGACGAGGATCGGAGCCGAGCTCCAGCCTGCGGGCGCATCGTCGGTCGTGACCGGCGTGGCTGCGTCCACCTTGACCACGTTCAAGGAGGTGTAAGTCGTGACGTTGCCGGCGTTGTCGGCGACCCGGTAGCGGTAGCGGTAGCAGGTGCCGCTCGCGACCGACGTGTCGGGAGCGGACACGATCGTCCACGTGCCGGCGAAGCCTCCACAACTACCGGCGGCGAGGCCGATCTCGTCGCGCTCGAGCGTCCCCGAAGCCAGGTTGATACCGGAGCCTGAGTCCGTGCCCGCGTCGGTCGAGACCGCAACCGAGCCGTCGACGTCGTAGCCGTCGGCGTACGTGACAAATCCGTCAGCGGGGGCCGTCCGGTCGATCGTCACGGCCACGACGTCGGAGCCGGAGTTGCTGGCGGCGTCCCGCACCTCGGCCCCAAGCGATCGATTCCCGTCCGCGTCGACGTTCCACGAGGCGGAGTACGGAGCAGCAGAGTCCGTGCCGAGGGAGACCCAGGAGCCGGAACCGCAGTTCGCACTCGAGTTCGAGCACCGGAAGAACTCGACCTCGTCCACGTCGCTGTCCGGGCTCGTGGCGGTGACCGTGAACGGATCCGGCGCAGCTGCATTGACGTAGCCCGAAGGTGCCGTGATGGAGACGCTGGGTGCGTCGTTGTCGACCAGTCGGCCCGTGACGGCTGCTGAGGTCGTCGAGTTACCGGCGACATCGGTGACGATGACTCGGAGGTCGTACGACCCGTCCGAGACGCCCGTCGTGTCCCAAGCGGTCGGCATCGGCGTCCAAGTCCCGGCACCGGCGGGAGAATGCTGATACGTACGGGTCGCCACGCCCGATCCGCCGGGGTCGCTCGCCGAGGAGGTGAGGTTGACGGTCCCGCTGAGGTTGGCGCCCGGATCGTCCATGGATGCGTTCGGAGCGGTGTTGTCGACCCGGCGGTTGGCGACCGCGGCCGAGATCGTCTGGTTGCCGGCGTTGTCGATCACAATGACGCGTAGGTCGTAGAGCCCGTCCGAGACCCCGGTCGTGTCGAAGGAGGCCGAGTAGGGCGAGCTCGTGTCCGTGTCGATCGTCGTCCAGGTGCCGCCGCCCGCGGGCGAGCGCTGGAAGGTGAGCGAGGTCACACCCGAACCGCCAAGATCGGAGCCGGAGCCGGTCAGCGTCACCGTTCCGCGCAGGGAGGAGCCGGGGTCGTCCGCACCGCCTGCGGGCGCAACCCGGTCGATGGTCACGTCGTCCGTGTCGGTCGCGGTGTTCGAGGCGAGGTCGGTGGCGATCGCGCGGAGCGCGCGATTTCCGTCGCCGTCGAGGTTCCATGAGGCCGCATAGGGGGCGGTCGCGTCCGTCCCGAGCGAGACCCAGGAGCCCGAGGCGCAGCCGGTGGTCGCGTTCGAGCAGCGGAAGAACTCGACGTCGATGTCGGTGTCAGGGCTCGTCGCGGTGACCGTGAACGGATCCGGAGCGGCCGCGTTCACGAAGGCCGACGGGGCGGTGAGGGAGACGCTGGGCGCGTTGTTGTCGACGACGACGCCCACGGTGGCCGAGGTTTGTCCGTTCCCGGCGACGTCCGTGGTGACGGCGCGCAGGTCGTAGCTGCCGTCGGGGAGCGAGCCCGTCGCCCAGTCGACCGAGTAGGGAGCGCTCGTATCGGTGTCGATCGCCGTCCACGTTCCCGCACCTGCGGGCGAGCGCTGGAAGACGACCTGCTGGACACCCGAGCCCGCGTCGGCGGAGTCGGACGAGACGGCGGTGAGGCCATTGACGACGCTGGCGTCGGCGGGAGCGGTGATCGAGCCGGCCGGATTCGTGTTGTCGACCCGGCGGTTCGCGACGAGTGTGGAGACCGTTGCGTTGCCGGCCACGTCGGTCGCGACCGCGCGGAGGTCATAGAGCCCGTCCGAGACCCCGGTCGTGTCGAAGGAGGCCGAGTAGGGCGAGCTCGTGTCCGTGTGGATCGTGGTCCACGTGCCGCCGCCGGCGGGCGAGCGCTGGAAGGCGAGCGAGGCGACTCCCGAGCCGCCCGGGTCCCCGGCGGTGCCCGTCAGCGAGACGGTGCCGCGCAGGTTGGCGCCGGGATCGTCCAGGGAGGCGCTCGGAGCCGTGTTGTCGACCTCGACCGTGACGCTTCCAGAGGTGAACGAGTTGCCGGCCCCATCAGTCGTCACCGCGCGCAGGTCATAGTCGCCGTCCGACACTCCGCCGGTCAGCCAGTCGACCGAGTACGGGGCGCTCGAGTCGGTGTCGATCGGCGTCCACGTCCCGGCTCCTGCGGGCGAGCGCTGGAACACGACCTGGGCGACGCCCGAGACCGCGTCGGCCGAGTTCGACGCGACTGCGACGGTCCCGGCCAGGGAGGCGCCGGCGGCGGGCGAGGTCAGTGAGCCGGTCGGATCGCTGTTGTCCACCTTGACCGTCTGCTTGGTCGAGTCGAGCGCGTTGCCGGCAGCGTCCGTCGCGCGCGCGAGAATCTGGTAGTCGCCGTCCGCCGGCTGCGAGTTCCAGGTCACCGAGTAGGAGGGGCCCGTGGAGCTCGAACCGACGAGCGTGGCCGGGGTACACGACGTGCCGGCGCAGCGGTAGTAGGCAACATTCGAGACGCCGGAGGTGGCGTCGGCGGCGCTCCCGGAGAGCACCTGACCGTTCCGGATCGCGGCGGGGAGCGCGTCGAGCGTGGCCGAGCTCGGGTTCGCGGCGTCGATCCGGATCTGGGCCGCACCCGTTTGCACGACTTCCGCGTTCCCGACCCGGTCGACTGAGAAGTACTTGATCGTGTAGACGCCGTCAGCGCTGAGCGAAATCGAGGTGCCCTGCGCTGAGCTCGTGTCCGGGGTCGAGCCGTCCGTCGTGTAGTAGGTCGTCGCGACGCTCGCGCCGGAGTCCGACGGCGTCAGCGTCACCGTCTGGGCGGAGGTCTTCCACCCAGAGCCGATGGAGCCCGTGTCGTCGCCGGTCGAAGGTGCGCCCGAATCCGGGACGAGCCCGAAGCTCGTGCCGCCGCCGGTCGCGCTGGCGTTGTTGGTCGCCGTGACGGCGCCCGTAGGCGAGCCCGAGGTCGTGTTCGACCATGTGTAGGTATCCGAGTACGGGGAGCTCGCGTCGTTCCCGCCGCCGCCCGTGACACCGGTGACCCCAGGAAACGAGACATGCTTGACGCCGGTCTCCGTGTCGGAGGCCGTCGCCGTGACCGTGAACGAGCCGCCGTTCGCGCCCGGGAGGTAGTAAACGTCCGTGCCAGAGACGTGCTGGTCGGGGTCAGCGGGGCTCTCGGCCAGCGACAGCGAAGGCGCAGCCGGGTTCGAGGTGTCGACCTTGGCTGCCGCGGAGACCGCGGACGCGGCGGACTGGTTGCCGACCCTGTCCGAGAGCGAGTAGCGATAGCGGTAGCACTTGCCGGAAACGACTGTCGTGTCGGCGCCACCCGAGAGGGTGACCGTCGACCACGAGCCCGACCAGTTCGTGCAGGCGTCGGCAGCGAGGTCGCCGGACTCGCGCTCGACGATCCTCGTGGCGGTGTCGATCCCGGAACCCGTGTCCGAGCCGTCGGCGAGCGTGAGCGGCACGGAGAGGCTCCTGTAGTAGGGCGCCCCCGCGCCCGCGAGAGACACGGAATGGCCTGTCGGGGCGCTCGAGTCAGCGGCGATCGTCACGGTGTCGTTCGCCGTCCGGCCCGCCTGGTCGGTCGCCGTGATCGTCCGGGGGCCCGGCTCGGTCGCTCCGGCCGTCCAGGCGTAGTCGGCCGGGGAGGCATAGGGGCTCGAGGCGTCGTTACCGCCCGTGGAACCCGCCCAGCCCGACACCGCCGAGACATCCGGGAACGCGACCCCCGTGACCGCCGTCTCCGTGTCGCTCGCGGTTGCGTTCAGCGTGAAGCTGCCTGCACCGCCGGGGCGGACGTAGTGGGTCTTGGTCGCCGAGTCGTAGTACTGCGCCGCCGGGCCGGTGACCTCTGTCGGGCTCGCGACCGACACGCTCGGGTCGCCGGCGTCCACCTTCGCGTCGGCAGAGGTCGCCGAGACAGCCGACTGGTTGCCGACGTTGTCGGAGATCGTGAAGCGGTAGCGGTAGCACTTGCCCGAGACGACCGTCGTGTCGGCGCCGCCCGAGAGGGTGACCGTCGACCAGCTGCCCGACCAGTTCGTGCAGGCGTCACTCGCGAGGTCGCCCGACTCGCGCTCGACGACGCGAGAACCGGTGTCCAGGCCCGCGCCGGCGCCGTCCCCACCGTCGACCAGCGTCAGCGGGACGGACAGGGATCCGTAGTACGGCGCGCCCGCTCCCGCAAGAGACACTGAGTGGCCCGTGGGCGCGGTCGTGTCCGACGTGAGCGTGAAGTTCGTTCCCGAGCCGGCGACGCTCGCGTTGTTCGTGGCGGTCACCGAGCCCGTCGGGGAGCCGCTCGTCGTGTTCGACCAGGAGTACGTGTCCTCGAACGGCGAGCCCGTGTCGTTCGTGCCCCCGCCGGTGAGGCCGACCACGCTCGGGAAGCCGATGTGCTTGATTCCGGTCTCGGGGTCTGCCGGCCCGGTCGAGGTGACCTTGAAGGATCCGCCGGCCGCGCCTCCCTTGTAGAAGAGAGTCGTGCCCGAGACGTGCTGGTTCGCGCTCGCCGGGTTCTCCGCGAGGGTCAGGGTCGGAGCCGGGGTCGGAGCCGACGTGTCGACCTTGGCGGCCGCCGAGACGGCTGAGGCAGCCGACTGGTTGGCGACGTTGTCCGAGATCTTGTAGCGATACCGGTAGCACTTGCCCGAGATGACGTTGGTGTCGGCGCCGCCGGAGAGTGGCGCCGTCGACCACGTCCCGGACCAGTTCGTGCAGGCGTCGGCGGCGAGGTCGCCGGACTCGCGCTCGACCAGCCGTGTGCTCGCGTCGAGCCCCGAGCCGGTGCCGTCGTTTCCGTCCACGAGGGTGAGCGGAACCGAGAGGGTCGTGTAATAGGGCGCTCCCGCTCCGGCGAGCGTGACCGAGTGCGCCGTCGGAGCCGCCGTGTCCTTCTTGATGGTCAGCGTCGTCAGCGTCTGCTGCTTCGCCAGGTCTTCCTCGGTGATCGTCTGCGCGCCCGGCTCGGTCGTGCTCGAGGTCGTCCAGGCATAGGTGTTCGAGGTGAAGGGGGTGGCAATATCGGTCTTGGCGGTATGGATGAAGGCGCCCGCGTTGAGGTTCACCCCGGGGAAGTCCACCGAGTAGGGGCCCGAACCGGCGTCCGTGATCGCGTCGGTGACGACGAAGTCACCCGCGGCGGCCGGGTTGTAGAAGACGGTACTCGTCCCGTCGAAGTACTGCCGGGTCGGGCTCGTTCCCTCGGCGACGGTGAAGCTCGTGTGCGTCGGGCCGGTGTCGTCCGCCGCTGGGTGGGCCACCTGGGCCACTCCGTCGTTGACCTGGAAGTCGAGCTGTCGGCGAATAACGGTCCCGGTCGTGATGCCGGCCGTCTGGTGGCGCCAGTAGTCGACGAAGAGGGTCTCGCCCGCGGCGAGCGAGAACTTGGGGAGCGCGTAGGTCGCGGTCGTCGTGACCGGGTTGATGCCGGTTCGGAGGTTCTGTGCCAGGGGGTCGTCGGTCGGTGCGAGGATCGTCCCGGTCGGCGTGAAGACCCCGCCCGAGATCGTTCCTTTGAAGAGGCCCACGGTCAGGACAGCGGCGCCGGCAGTCAGCGTCGCAGT
>DASQGA010000009.1:0-1820 GCA_035632855.1 Gaiellaceae bacterium
TCTGCGACGATCGCCTGTGCAATCTTCGCGAGCTCGCTGGCAGCCATGGCTCTCCTCCCTGTCCGCATCCGTTGCAGGAGAAGTATCCCGCTTCGGCGATCTCCATGCCCGCGCCCGCCGGCACTTTCCTTCGCGGGCGAGACCGATTACGATGGCGGCATGCGAGGGGCGGCTTTGCGGCAGTCGCCCCTCGTTCTCTTTTAGCCACCCAAGGTGAGGAAGGCGGCAACCGTCTCGAGGCGGTTCTGGAAGGACTCCGAAAGGAGGGCAAGGGCGGCCACGATGGCGGGCGTGATGACTGCGAGCACGAGCGCGTACTCGGACATCGTCTGGCCGGTCTCGTCTCGATAGTCCACCAAGCGCTGCATGCGTCACCTCCGATCCGGGCGAGCCGCACGCCGCTTTGTCCTCGAAGTTTGCCGGGCGATGAAATCCCCTGCATCCCCCGGTAGGATGACTTCCGCGCGGACGTAGCTCAGTTGGTAGAGCATCAGCTTCCCAAGCTGAGGGTCGCCGGTTCGAACCCGGTCGTCCGCTTGGGTCTGGCGTTGACGAGTGCGGCCACTCGGAGTAGCGTCTGAGCTCGCAACGCCCTGCCGCGGCAGCGGGGCGACCGGGAAAGGGGAGAAATTGGGGAGAAAGCTCGTTGCGGCCGTGGCAAGCGCTGCGGTCGCCGTCGTGACCTCGACGGCGTCGGCTGCCTCCTTCGGGCACCTGCAGCCGGGCGTGCCGAGCGCCGACCTGAAGGAGCAGGTGCCGGTCAACGTGGTCTTCGTCGGCTTGGAGCCGAGCCAGGTGAGCGGCTCGGCGTTTCGCGCCGACCTGCCGAGCCGCTACAAGCCGGTTGTGCGCTCGCGGCTCCTCTACGGCGGCCTCGAGGAACTGGGCATCGACTATGGGTACGACTACTCGGTGTCGTACACGGGTGCTGCCTGGGAGAGCTCGTTCTTTGCGGCGCTGAAAGGGCTGGCGCAGCCCGCCCCGCGGACGGACTTCCAGGACCTCTACAACGAGCAGGCCGGGACGCGCGACGTCGGCGAGAACCACTTCATCGACGCGCCGACGGTCGAGAAGTGGCTGATCGACCACGCGCCGGCGGGCGTCAATACCCGTCGAGACACGATCTTCTTCGTGAACTGGTGGGGACGCTCGGACTTCATCGACCACGTCTACACGAAGTTCGGCGAGCCCGACCCCGACACCGGCTACGACTTCGGCGTCAACCGCGCGAGCCGGAAGATCATCGCCTGGGGCGGCACCACCCGGGACGACGAAGAGACCGGACTCGGGCGCCGAGGAGAGCGTCGCGTTTGGTTCTACGACATCTCGGCCGGCCCCGAGGTCTGGGGCGGCAGCTTCGACATCACGAATCCCGACCTGGACGGCGACGGCGAGCCGGACTACCGGATTCCGGCGGCCTGGGAATACGCCCCGGGCGGCTATCGCGCGCCGGAAGAGCTCGCCGGCGATCTGAGCAAGGTGGCGCGCTACGCGGCGATCAACCTCATGTTCACCTCCTCGCCGCTCTACCCGCCCTACCTGACGCCGGAGCTCCTCCCCAAGACGATCAACCTCGACCTGAACACGTACGAGGGCTGGCCCGGCGTCAACGCGAGCGCCCAGTACCAGAAGCCGGGCTACTCGCGCGACGAGCTGAGCGAGCTCTTCCCAACGCGCTTCTCCACCGACACGCAGGACCTCCGGTTCCGCGGCAAGGCGAGGCGCTGTTACGAGTTCTGGCTCCTAGACGTCACCTGCTTCCCCAACCGGCCGCAGTATCCGGCCTTCGCCAACCTCTTCCTCTACAACGCCCTCAACCT
>DASQGA010000010.1:0-3054 GCA_035632855.1 Gaiellaceae bacterium
CGGCGTCACCATGGCGTCCGCCCCCGCCTCGAGCGACTGCTCGATCGGCTGGATCAGCTCGCCGAGGGCAGTCTCCTCGCGTGCCTGAATGATGGGGAACCCGCAGCACTTGATCTTGGCCGGGTAGTCGATCGGCTGGCCGCCGCAGGCCTCGATGATCGCTTCGAGCGACCACGGCTTGTCGGGGTTCTCGAACCCCATGAGCTTCGAGGGGCGCAGGATCTGGCAGCCGTAGAACGGAGCCACCTTAAGGCCTTTGAGGCCCTTGTGGGCAACTTCCTTCAACCGGTCGTAGCCGTCGCCCTGGGCGATGAGCCAGAGGAAGTGCTTCACCTCGACGCCGCCCGAGTAGGGCGGCGCACCGACGCGTTCGAGGTTCTCGCTGACGCGCTTCCGTAGCGCGTCGTCGTTCTGGAGCATGAAGTTGGCCTGGCGAAGGTTGAGCGTGCAGACGTTGCAGATCGTCATGAGCGTCTCCGCGCCCGTGGCCTCCGCGTAGGCGAGGATGCGCGCGTTCAGGTGCAGGTAGTAGTCGGGCTCGGCCTCGTGGATGTCGCCGGCCCCGCAGCAGGTGACAGCCTCGAGTTCCTCGAGCTCGATCCCGAGCTTCGGAGCGAGGGCCTGCGTCGAGGAGTCGAGCTCCTTCGCCGAGAGTGAGGCGAGGCAGCCCTTGTAGTAGGCGACTCTCATCCCTCGGCCCTCAACGGAGTTTCACCGGGCGTCACCTCAGGCGCGTCGCGGCTCGCACCGCCGGAGTCCGTGTGCTCGATCCGCGCAAGCGCCCGCTCACCCTGGACGTGCCCGAGGGCTCCGTCGCGGCCCTGCGTCTGGATGAGCTCGCGCAGGGCACGGGCCTCGCCGACAGCCCGGGCCACGTGCGGCGGGACTGGAAGCGGGACCTTGCCGACACGGAGCAGCGAGAGCGCGAACTTCGTCTGCTTGATCGCCTCGACGACGCCCTGGGTCTTCGGCACCAGCTCGGTCTCACGCAGCCAGCCCGTGGTCTCGGCGGAGCGGATGAACCACTTCGCGTGCTTCGCTCCCATGTCGCGGTCGATGCCCTCCTTGATCGACTCGGCTCCTAGCTTCGCGATCGCGTCGCGCGGGTCGACCCCTTTCGGGCAGCGCTCGTTGCAGAAGTAGCACCGCGTGCAGTCCCAGATCCCGTGTTCGTCGTTATAGGACTCGAGGCGCTCCACCTTCGTGCGCTCGCGCGGGTCACCCACGAACCGGAACCCTTTCGCGAGGGCCGCGGGACCGAAGAACTCCGGATCCGACTCCATCGAGTTGCACTCGGAGACGCAGCAGCCGCACATGATGCAGAGCGCCTCCTTGTGGATCGGGTTCATCTCCTCCTGCGAGTGCTGGAACTCCGCCTCCGGAACCTCCTCGTAGCCCGTGTCGAGCCACGGCTTCATGCGCTTGATCTTTGACCAGAAGGGAGCCATGTCGACGACGAGATCTTTGAGGACCGGCATGTTCCCCATCGCCGAGATCACGGGCACATGGCCGCTCTCGACGATCGGCTTCATCCGTTCCTTGCAGGCGAGGATGGCGCGTCCGTCCATCCGCATCCCGCAGGAGCCGCAGATCATCATCCGGCAGCTCTTGCGATAGGCGAGCGTTCCGTCGACGCGGTCCTTGATCAGGTCGAGCACGTCGAGGAGGCACGACCACTCGGGCGCCTCGACCTCGTACTCCTTCAGCGCCCGCTCGCCCGACTCGGGGTCGTAGCGCCAGATCTTCACCGCCACCTCCATCGTGGCGACGGGCTTGAACGCCGTAGCTTCGGTGGTCATCTCAGTACGTCCTCTCCATCGGTTCCCACTTGGTGACGCGGACCGGCTCCCACGAGAGCTCGGGGCGGTCGTCAACCCAGTGGATCATGGTGTGCTTCATGTAGTTCTCGTCGTCCCGGTTCGGATAATCGTGCGGCCGGGCGTGGGCGCCGCGGCTCTCCTTCCGTGCCAGCCCGGCCTCGACCATGCAGGCGCTCAGCTGGAGCAGGTATCCGAGCTCCAGCGCCTGGGTGACGTCGTTGTTGAAGACCGTTCCCTTGTCTTCGACCACCACGCGCTCGTAGCGCTCGCGTAGCGCCCCGACGATCTCCCCCTGCCGCTGCATCTGGTCTTCGCGGCGGAAGACGCCGAAGTTCTGGTGCATCGTCTGCGCCATCTTGTCCCTGATCGAATGCGGCCGCTCTCCGTCCTTCCGGTCGAGCAAAGCCCGAAGCTCTCCTTCGGCATCTGATACGACGGTTTCCGGCACGGAAACCGTCGTATGAGAGAGCGCCCAGTCGGCCGCCGCCCGCCCGGAGCGCTTGCCGAAGGTGATCGTCTCCATGAGGGCGTTCCCGCCCAAGCGGTTCGCACCGTGCACCGAAACACAAGCGACTTCTCCGGCCGCGTAGAGGCCCTCGAGCGAGGTCTTGCCGTCGAGGTCCGTGTCGATGCCGCCCATGTGGTAGTGCGCCCCGGGCCGAACGGGAATCGGGTCGTGGATCGGGTCGATCCCGGCGAAGACCATCGAGAGCTCGCGCGTGCCGTGCAGGCGGTCGAGAATCTTCTCCGCGCCCAGGTGGCGAAGGTCGAGGAGGACGTTTCCGTCCACCCCACGGCCCTCGTCGATCTCCGTCTGTTCGGCGCGCGAGATCACGTCGCGGCTCGCAAGCTCCATCGCGTTCGGCGCGTATTCCTTCAGGAAGCGATCGCCGTCGCCGTTCAGGAGGTACGCGCCCTCGCCGCGGCAGCCTTCGGTGATGAGGACACCCGTGGGCGAGAGCGTGGTCGGATGGAACTGCATCATCTCCATGTCCTTCAGGGGCACGCCCAGGCGAAGTGCCATCGCCATACCGTCGCCGGTGCACGAGTAGGCGTTCGTCGTCCCCTGATAGAGCCGTCCGGCGCCGCCCGTCGCGAGGATGATCGTCTTCGCGCCGAGCGTCTTCAGGCCACCGTCGACGATGTCCCAGCAGATGACGCCCTGGCACCGTCCGTCGTCCTCCACCAGCTGCCAGGCGAAGTACTCCTCGTACACCAGGAGGTCCCGTTTCAT
>DASQGA010000011.1:0-1535 GCA_035632855.1 Gaiellaceae bacterium
TCCTGCCGCCGCCCGTACTGCTCCCGCGCGTAGGCCTCGGCGAAGGCGTCGTTGGGCGCGGTGATCGAGCCGGCGTGCTGGAATGCCTGGCCCTTCCGCTCCTGCCGGAAGACCTCGTAGATCACGCAGCGTCGGCCAGGACCGCCTGCCGCACCCAGGCTTCCTGATCGCGGAAGCGGCGGCGGAAGTCGAGCCGCTCCTGGCTCTTTGGACCGTTTCCGGTGACCACGTGCTTGAGCTCCTCCCAGTCCGGCTCCGCGTAGTGCCAGACCCCCGTCTCCTCGTCTTTTCGAAGTGCGGGGTCAGGCACCGAGAGGCCGAGCTCCCAGATCTGGGGCACGTAGCCGTCCAGAAACTGCTGGCGGGCGTCCTCGTTGCCCTGGCTCTTGATGCCCCACGCCACCATCGGATCGGACTCGGCCGCGATCGGATTTCCATGGAACTGCATCAGAGGTCCCCACCACCGGTCGATCGCCTCCTGAACGAGCGCCCGCTGCTCGTCCATGCCGTTCACGAGCGTCAGGACGACGTCACGGCCGTGGAGGATGTGGAACGACTCCTCCCAGCAGATCTTCTTCATGATCCTGGCGTACGGGGCGTAGGAGCACTTGAGAAGCGCCTTCTGGGAGATGATCGCGGCGGCGTCCACGAGCCAGGCGATCACGCCGACGTCACCCCAGGTCTTCGTCGGATAGTGGAAGACGTTGTGGAACTTCGACTTGCCGGAGACCAGGTCGTCGAGGCAGCGCTCGCGCGGCTTTCCGAGGTCTTCGACGACCCGGTAGATCAGCTGCGCGTGGCCGACCTCATCCTGCACCTTGGCCGTGAGGGCGAGCTTCCGCTGCAGCGTCGGGGCGCGCAGGATCCACTCCCGCTCGGGCAGGACGCCCATGAGCTCCGAGTTCCCGTGCATCTCGATGAACTTGACGAGGCGGGCACGGTATTCGTCCGGCATCCAGTCCCCGGTCTCGACCTGCCCGCCGGCCTGGACGTATTCCTTGAACTCGGCTTCCCGCTCTGTCATCTCGCCTCCCAACCAAACGGTCGTTAGGGTGCACTCTAGCGTGACTACCCGCCGCGCAGAGCTCTCACGCCACGCCGCCCGGCTCTTCGCCGAGAAGGGCTACCACGGGACCTCGGTGGGCGATCTCGCCCAGGCGCTCGGAGTCCAGAAAGGCTCGCTTTACGCGCACATCGGCGGCAAACAGGAGCTTCTCTACGAGGCAATGCGCGAGGGCGCGGACGCCTTCCACCGCGGGCTCGACGAAATCCCGGAGGAGCTCGCGGTGACCGAGCGCACCCGCCTGGCGCTCCGGGCACATCTCGCGACGGTGGGCGATCAGCTCGACGTGGCCACGATCTTCGTCCAGGAGTGGCGGAATCTCGAGGGAGCACATCGGGAGGAGATCCTGGCGGAGCGGCGCCGCTACGAGGACCGCATCCGCGCTCTCTTCCGCGAGGGTCGCGAGCTCGGGAAGCTCCGTTCCGACCTCGACGAGTCGGTCGCGGCGCTCCTCTTCCTCTCGGCGGCCAAC
>DASQGA010000012.1:0-4396 GCA_035632855.1 Gaiellaceae bacterium
GAGCGAGTCCGCGAGCGCGTCCGCGTTGGCGCGCACCTGAGCCTGGTAGGAGCGGAACGCCTCCGAGCCGGCGATCTTGAAGCAGGTCGCTTTCGCGGCGATCGTGTGACAGAGCGGCCCACCCTGCATGCCCGGGAACACAGCCTTGTCCAGCGCTTGGGCGTGCTCCTCCTTGCAGAGGACGAAGCCACCACGAGGGCCGGCCAGGGTCTTGTGCGTGGTCGAGGTGACGAAGTCGCAGTAGGGCGTCGGATTAGGGTGGAGGCCCGCGGCCACGAGGCCGGCGAAGTGGGCCATGTCACAGAGGAGGAGCGCGCCGACCTCGTCCGCGATCTCCCGGAACCGGTCCGCCTCGATCTTCCGGGGGTAAGCAGAGCCGCCGCAGACGATCAGCTTCGGCTTGCACTCCTTTGCGATCCGCCCGACCTCGTCGAAGTCGACCAGGTTCGTCTCGCGATCGACTCCGTAGCCGGCGATCGTGTAGAGACGACCGGAGAAGTTCACCTTGAGCCCGTGCGTCAGGTGGCCGCCGTGATCGAGCCGAAGAGCGAGGATGGTGTCGCCGGGCTCGAGGCAGCTGAAGTACACCGCCATGTTCGTCTGCGCCCCGGCATGAGGCTGCACGTTCGCGTGCTCGGCACCGAAGAGCGACTTGGCCCGGTCGATCGCGAGCTGCTCGATCTCGTCGATGACCTCGCACCCGCCGTAGTAGCGCTTGCCCGGGTACCCCTCTGCGTACTTGTTGGTGGGCACGCTGCCAACGGCCTCGAGCACGCTCGGCCAGGTGAAGTTCTCCGACGCGATCAGCTCGATCTGCGCCCGCTGGCGCTCGAGCTCGTGGCCGAGCAGGACGGCGATCTCCCCGTCGATCTCTGCAAGGCCTGCCTGGCGGAGCTGCTCGAACGTCTCCTGGGCGACGGCCACGCGGGCAGCTTACTCACGCGTAGCCGTAACCCGAAAGGGGGACACCGCGTTTTCCGGACATGGAGCACGTGAACCTGATCGCCCTCGCAGTCGCCGGCGCTGTGGTCCTCGCTCCGCTCGCCCGCGAGTACGCGGACCTGCGGCAGGCATGGGGCTTCGGCCGCCTTGCGGCGCTGGCAACGACGCTCCTCGTGCTTCCGTCGCTCGGGGTCGGTCTCGCGCTCTCGCTTCCGCTCGCAGACCGGCCTTCGCTGCAGTGGACGGTTGCCGTCGTCGTCGCGATCGCCGTCTACTCGCTCGCGGCTGCAGGCGTCAAGGCGACCGCCGAGCGATCGGCAGCGCCAGAGCTCGGCCGCCGCTAGGCCGCGCCGAGCTTAGCCAGCGCCTCGGCCGCGGCGCCCGCTCCCTCACGAAGTACGGCCGGCTCGGGACCGGTGAGGTCCAACACCGTCGACGGGGTCCCGGGCAGTTCACCCGCGTCGACGACGACCGCCTGCGCGCGGATTTCCTCGGGAACATCCTCGACTCTGGCCGGGTCAGGTTCGCCGTGGCGGTTCGCGCTCGTGGCCGCGATCGCACCGACGCGGTCGAGCACGGCGCGAGCGTCGGGGGGAAGGTCGGGGACACGGATGCCGATCGCGTCGGGGGTGTCCCCACAGAGCCAGCGAAACCGCCGCCCAGGGTTCGGAAGCACGAGCGTGTAGGGACCCGGGAGCAGCGCCCGCGCGCGTACCGAGGCAAGGCCTCGGAGTTCGGGCACCGCGTCGAGAATCACCTCCAGGTCGGCCGCGAGAAGCGCCGTCGGCTGAGTTTCGTCTCGTCCCTTCATTTCCGCCAGACGGCGAGCGGGAGCCTCGTGATACGCATCGGCACAGATCCCGTAGACCGTGTCGGTCGGAAGAACGACGACCTTGCCGGCTCGGATCGCGGCGATCGCCTCGTCCACGACACTCACGGACCTCTCCCCTCGACGACGCGGTCGACTCCGGCGAGGTCGGGGCTGACGATGACGCGGTCGCAGCCCAGCTCGCGAAGGCTCCCGGCGAGGTCCGTAGCTTGGCCGTCGCCGCACTCGAGGACGAGCCAACCGCCCGGCCTGAGCACGCGCAGCGCCTCCGCGGCAATCCGGTTCCCAACCTCGTAGCCCACTACGGCCACAGAGGGCTCGAAGTCCCGGACCTCCGGTTCGAGCCACGATCGCTCGCTGGGGGAGACATAGGGCGGGTTCGACACGACGAGGTCGAAGGAGCCGCTGACCCCTGCGAGCAGATCGCTCTCGGCGAGCTCGACGCGCCGCTCCAGGCCCAAGCGCCGCGCGTTGTCCCGCGCCACCGCGAGCGCGTCTGGGGACGAATCGACGGCTGTGACGCGTGCACCCGGATGCTCGTCGGCGATCGAGAGGGCGATCGCACCGGAGCCGGTGCCCACGTCCAGGACCGCCGGTGCCTCGAGATCTGCGATCAGCTCCAGGCTCCGTTCCACGACGACCTCGGTCTCCGGGCGTGGAACGAGCACCCTGCGATCGACCCGGAGGCTCAAGCGGCGAAACCCCCACTCGCCGAGGACGTAGGCGAGCGGCTCTCGCTCGGCGCGGCGAGCGACGAGAGCGGTGAGCTGCTCGGCCTCTTCGCGCGTGATGAAGCGGCCGTTTTCGTAGATACCGGTTCGGGTGAGCCCGAGGACGTGAGCGACGAGGAGCTCCGCGTCGACCCGGGGTGAGGGCACGCCGTTCTCGGCCAGCCTCACCTCGGCCCCCCGAACCGCCTCGACCGGGCTCATACCGCGGCAGCCTCGAGCGCCCGGCGGCGATCTTCAGCTACGAGCGCCTCCGTGAAGTCCTCGAGGTCGCCGCCGAGCACCTTCTCGAGGTTCACGGTCACCTTGACGCGGTGATCGGTGACGCGGCTGTCCGGGTAGTTGTACGTCCGGATCTTCTCGGAGCGTTCCCCGCTCCCGATCTGCGAGCGCCGGGTGGCGTCCAACTCCTCCTGCTGGCGCCGGAGCTCAGCCTCGAGCAAGCGCGCCCGCAGAACCCGCATCGCCTTCGTCTTGTTCTGGAGCTGCGATTTCTCGTCCTGCATCGCAACGACGATCCCGGTTGGAACGTGCGTGATGCGTACAGCGGAGTCGGTCGTGTTCACGCTCTGCCCGCCGGGCCCCGTGGAGCGGTAGACGTCGATCTTCAGATCGTTCTGGTCGACCTCCACGTCGACCTCTTCGGCTTCCGGCATGACGGCGGTGGTGGCGGTGGACGTGTGGATGCGCCCCTGGGACTCGGTCTCCGGCACGCGCTGGACCCGGTGCGTCCCGCCCTCCCACTTGAAGACGGAGTACGCCCCATCGCCCTTGACCGCGAACGTGACCTCCTTGTACCCGCCCACCTCGCTCGGCTGGGAGCCGAGCACCTCGGTCTTGAAGCCCCGGCGCTCCGCGTAGCGCGTCAGAACACGGTAGAGGTCACCGGCCCAGATCGCAGCTTCGTCGCCACCGACCCCCTGGCGGATCTCGACGAGGACATCCTTCGCGTCGTTCGGGTCGCGCTCGACAAGCGCGATCTTCAGATCGTGCTCGAGCCGCTCCGCCTCCGCCTTGAGATCGTCGGTCATGCCGGCGAGCTCCGGGTCTCCCTGCGCGTCCTCGAGGTCCTGGGTGATCTGCCGCCACTCCTGGGCGAGCTTGTACGGTGCCTCGAGTTCTTTCAGGCGCCGCCCCGCGTCTCCCGCAGCGTTTCGGTCGGAGAAGACGGCAGGATCCGACATCCGCTCCTGCGCCTCTGCGTACGTGCGCTCCAGCTCTGCGACAAGGTCTTCCATGGCCGCCATGACTCCCGAAAGAGTAGTGGGACCGCATCGCTCGGCTCTAGGAGGGATTGATGGAACGCCGCTCGTCGTCGGGGTGCGATGGTCGTTCCGAGGCAAGGACGCAGGGAGTGCCGATAGCAGCGCTATCGGTGCGAGTGAGGACGCCGCCTCGGGGCGAGCAGCGCGGCCCGACGGCAAGCGCTCGTTTCGCCAAGCTCTCCTAGTCCGTCAGCCCTCTATGTCCTTGGCGGGGAAGAGCACGGTCGGCGTCTCTTCCTTCGCGGGATCGCGGTTTCGGAGGATCACGTCGATCAGGGTCGCCAGCACGGCAGCGAAGGGGATCGCGAGCAGCACCGCGAAGCCGCCGAAGAGGAATGCCACCGCGGAGACCGAGACGAGGACAACGAGCGGGGAGAGCCCAACCGCGTCACCCAGCACGCGGGGGATGACGATGTAGTCCTCGAGGAGGCGGACGACGAGGACGGCGACGCCGGCGGCGGTGGCAGTCTGCCAGGACACCGTCAGCCCGACGCCGATCGCGAGCGCACCGGCTGCGAGTGGGCCGATGACCGGGATGATCTCGACGACGCCCGCAAAGATGCCAAGCAGGAGCGAGTACGGGACGCCGATGGCGTAGAACACGAGCGAGAGGACAGTCGCCACCAGGGTGA
>DASQGA010000013.1:0-10252 GCA_035632855.1 Gaiellaceae bacterium
ACGTGGGCATGCATGCAGAGCTCCGTGCCGACTTCCGGCTTCAGGTCTTTCGACCACCGAAAGCCGGCGGGGTAGACGACGCGCTTCACTCGCCCGCTGCCCGCCGCCACGACGTCGATCGCGGCCCCACCGACCACGCGGTGGTCAGCCCCTTCGATCGGTGCGGTCAGCGGATCCACGGCGGGAGCCTAGATGGTTGATCGGTAATTGGCGATCAACCATCTAATTCGAGCGACCTCGTGAGCTCCAGCTGGACAGCTATTCGGCGAAATCCGAGCGCGCCGTTCAGGGCGAGCATGCCCGTGTTCTCGAAGTCGGTGCCGGTGACCATCTGCTCTACTCCCCGCTCGGCCGCGAGCCGCATGGACTCGAGCTTGCAAGCACGCGCGAGCCCGCGGCGGCGGAACTCGGGGAGCGTGCCGGTCACCTCGACCTCGGCGAAGCGCCCGGCGACGAGGAGCCAGGACGCCGCAACTGCTCGTCCGTCGACGAGCGCGACGACGCTCGTCTCGCCGTCGAGGTGTGGCTTCTGCCACATCTCGGCCTTCCACTCCTCGAAGCTCGAACCGGTCCACGGCTCGTCGGTCGGCATGCCCGCTTCCACCGTCAGGAAGAGCTCGTACAGCTCGTGTACCCGATCGTCGACCTCCGCGAGCCGGACGATCCTGGCTCCGGCAGGAGGGGACAAGGGCGGCAAGTCGGCCGCACGGAGGTCGATGTCGAAGAGCTGCTCGCGGCGTGCGGTCGTGAAGCCGCGCGCGGCCGCAAATTGCTCGCCGCGGGACGCCGGAAAGGCGTACGTGGTGACCTTTCGGGCGCCGCAGGCGTGCAGGTGGGTTTCAGAGCGGTCGAAGAGCTCGCTGCCGATGCCCTCCCCTTCCCGGTCCGGCCGGACGGCGATCCACAAGTCCGCGACATCCGCACTCGCGACCTGCCAGGTGAGGTTGGCAGTCGCCCAGCCCAGGATCTGGTCGCCCTCAACCGCGACGAGCCAGTTCCCCCGTGCTCGCTCCGGCTGGCTCTCATGTTCGTGCAAGACGCTCGCCGCCGTCCAGAGCCAATGTGGATTCGCCGTGTGAGCAATGGTCGCCGCGGCCGGAGCGTCTCCCGCAGCAAACGGCCTGATCACGCGAAGCGTCCGGGCGCCTGCTCCACGACCGGCCGCCCCTCCGCGAGCCGCTTGCACGCGGCCGGGGCAGTCATCATCCCGATCGACGAGAAGCCGGAGGCGACCTCGAGGCCTTCGATTCCGGGCACCGGGCCGACGACCGGAAGCCCGTCGGGGCTCATCGCACGGCGTCCCGACCAGGCGGCGACGACCGGGACCTCATGCAGTTCCGGCGAGACGCGGCCGGCGCGCTCGGCGAGGCGGCGGACCGTGTCGGGGCCCTCCGCCTCCTCGGTGAGCGACCGCGCGAGCGAGGTGCCGATCACGCAGTGGCCGGCCACACGACCGCCGAGGAGGAGCGAGACGAGGCTCGGTTGCTCGACCTCTCCGGCTGCGACCTGCGCGATCGTCGGTTCCGCGACGACCGTGCCCATCTCCTCCTGGACGGGCCACAGCGCCTGCTCGACCGAGTACGGTGGCGGCCGATCGATCGGGCCCGTCTCGATGAGCCAGCCGCGCGAGGACGAAATCGGGAGATCGACTCCTGCCGTACGGAGGAGGAACCTCGTTCGCGGCCCGCTTGCGACCACGATGCGATCGCACCGGAGGATGCCTGCGTCCGTGGCAAGGCTCGAAACCCGGTCCCGGTCGACGAGGATCCGCTTCGCCTCGCAGCCGAGCTGGAGCTTGACCCCGGCACGCCGGGCGGCCTCGGCCATCGCCGTCGTCGCAGCCATTGCGTCGAGGACGTACCCGCCTTCGACGACGTACCCGCCCGCGAGGTCGTCCGCGAACCAGTGGTCTTCACGGAGGTCGACCTCCTCGCCGCCGACGGACTCCGCATAGGCACGCGCGTGGGCCAGCTCGCTCTCGTCCACTGCGAGGACGAGCTGGGGGCGCGGCCCGAAGTCGAAGGGTACCGGCCCGTCCTCCTGAAGCTCCGCGTAGATCGCCACGGACTCCTCCAGGTGGTCGTTGATCCACGCCGCCGGCTGCCGGAACAGGAAGCCCCCGTTTCGCCCGGACGCCCCCGCCCCGATCCCGCCGCGCTCGACGAGAACGACTCGGTCGCCACGCTCAGCGGCGTACCGCGCGACCGCGAAGCCGGCGAGCCCTCCGCCGACGACGACCGTTTCCCGGGTCAGCTCGGGCTGTAGTCGTCCGACGAGCCGCGGCTACGCCAGAACATGAGCGCGCCGACCCCGGCGCCGACTGCGGCCAGGATTGCCGCAACGTTCGGCCGCCGTGAGCCCGCCTTCTTCCCTGGAACGGCTGCCTTCGCCTTCGACTTCAGCATCCGCTTCGCCATCGGCTTCGCGGCGCTATAGACCAGCCAGCCGATCATCGCTTTTCGCTTGTTCATCTCGCCTCCCTTTCGACCTGGGCGAGTCTAGATGGTTGATCGACAATTGCGGACCCCCGGGACGTGGCGGAACGAGGACGCGCCCTACGCGCTCGCTTTCGCGCGCTTCTTGTTCGGGAGGTGGATCGCTCGGCCGAGCGCCACGAGCCCGGCTTCCTTGATCGCTTCCGAGAGCGTCGGATGCGCTGTCATGCCGTCCGCGATCGTCTCCACCGTCGCTTCTGCATCGAGCGCGACGACCCCAGCCTCGACGAGATCGGTCACGTGCGGGCCGACCATAACGAGCCCGAGAAACTCGCCGTAGCGCGTCTCGTGGATGGACTTCACCCAGCCGACGGTCTCGTTCTGCATCATCGCGCGGCCGTTTGCAGACCAGGGGAACTTGCCGATCGCGACGGCATCCCCGTGTTGTTCCCGTGCCTCCTGCTCGGTGAGTCCGACGGCAGCGATCTCGGGGTCCGTGTAGATGGGCCGCGGGACACCGCGGTTGTCAACGGTCGCGTCGTGGCCCATCGCGTTCTCCGCCGCAACCTCGCCCTCCCGGAAGGCCGTGTGGGCGAGCTGCCAGTAGCCGGCGCAGTCTCCGACCGCATAGATGTTTCCGGCCGTGGTGCGTCGGTGCTCGTCGGCGGCGATGCCCTGCTTGGGGTCGAACTCGATGCCGGCAGCCTCGAGCCCGATGTCGGCCACGAGCGGGCCGCGCCCTGTAGCGACCAGCATCAGATCTGCCTCCACGGTCTGGCCGTCGCCGTAGTGCACGACCAGGGCGTCGCCCTGCTCCTCGACCTTCGTGCACTGCGATTCGAGGTGGACGTCGATGCCGCGCTTCTTGAACTGCTTCAGGAGCTCCTTCTGCGCATCCGCGTCTTCGGCCGGGATCAGCGCAGGCAGCATCTCGACGACCGTCACCTCACTCCCGAACCGGCGCAAGATCGACGCGAACTCGCAGCCGATAATGCCACCGCCCAGGATGACTAGGCGCTTCGGAACCTCCGTCTGAGCAAGGAGCCCCGTCGAGTCGACGCAGCGGGCCGAGTCGATCCCCTCGATCGGCGGGCGCAGGGGGAAGGAGCCGGTCGCGACAACGGCGCTCTTGAAGCTCACGTCCTCCCCGTCCTCGACTGCGATCGTGCTCGCGTCCTTGAAGCGACCCGAGCCCTTCACCCACTCGACGCCGTTCGCCTTGAAGAGCCCTGCGACACCGCCCGTCAGTTGTTTGACGATGGCGTCCTTCCACTCGTTCGCCTTGGCGAAGTCGAGCTCGGGAGCGCCCACGTTCACCCCCAGCTTGGCGAAGGTCTCCTCTGCCTCCTTGATCGCGAACGCGGTCTGCACCCACGCCTTCGTCGGGATGCACCCGACCCGCAGGCACGTTCCTCCGAGCGCAGCCTCCTTCTCGATGCAAACGGTGTTGGCGCCGAGTTGCGCGGCGCGGATCGCGGCCGTGTATCCGCCCGGCCCCCCGCCGAGGACGGCAACGTCACAGTCCATGGTCTCCCCTCAGATCTCGCGTTCCGCGAGCGATCCTATCGGTCGTGTGCCGCGCCGGGCTTCGGCAGATCCTCGGGGCCGGCTTCCACTCCGGGCAGCTCGATCACGAACTCTTCGACGAGGTCGAAGGACAGGATCGCGTCCGGGCGCAGGAAGCGGCCGCCGAAGTACGGCCACTCCCCCGGCTGGAGAGCGTGCAGGGAGCGGACCGCGTCACGCGCGCACCGCTCAGCCGCGTCCCGGCTCGGGCAGCGCTCGAGGGCGACAAGACTCCCGTCGCTCAGCCGCACGACCACCCGCACAGGCGGGGTCGGGGCTTCGGCGGTCGCCGGAAGCCGTGGGACGAGCTCGAGCACCGGGGCGACCTCGATGGAGACGATCGTGTCGATCGCGGCGGGCGCAATACGACCCCGGACCAGCCCTGTCCCCTGCAGGGCGACAATCCCCGCCACGAGCAGCCCGAACGCGGCGAAGAGGATGACACGGTGTGCGTCCGCGAGGCGGTTGACAAGGGGCGCCGCGGCGACGGCGCCCATCATGGTCGTCGTAAAGAAAGCGGAAGCTAGCCCGAAGACACGCCCGTAGTACCGCGAATCGGCTTCCCGCTGCACCATTGTGTCGAAGAGGACGTCTGTAGTGCCGTCGATGAACCCGATCAGGGCGAGGAACAGGATCGCAGTCCAGAGGTGCTGCGTGAGCGCGAGCCCGACGAAGAGGAGCGACATCACGACGAGCGCGACGCCGATCCAGCGCCCGCCTCCGGGACCCACCCGCGCCAACCCCACCACCGCCTGACCGACTGTGAGGCCGGCGGCCAGCGCTGCGAGTCCGAAGCCATATCCCTCCGTGCCCAGCCCGAGCTCCTCCAGGAAACGGGGCAGGCTCGCGTTCGTGAGCCCGGTCGCAATGGTGGCGGTCGCGAAGGACCCAACGAGGACGAGGAGGATTCTCTTCCGGACCACGTAGCGGAGGCCGGCGAGGAGACTGGCCTCCTTCGGCCCCGGTGCGGAGACGACCGGGTCGGACGGCACGCGCACGCGGCTGTAGAGGAGTGCGGCCACGACGAAGGTCGCGAAGTCGACCGCGAGCGCGACCTGGACACCCACGGAGGCGAGGATGACCCCGGCCCCCAAGGCACCGAGCGCCATCGCTCCGTCCTGGGCAACTCCGAGGGCGGCGTTCGCCGCGGGCAGCTCCTCGTCGCTGAGCAGCGACGGCACCAGGGACGGCACGGTGGCGGCCGAGACGGCCGCCAGCGCTCCGGACACCGCCAGGGCGACGAACGCGAGCGGCCTCGAGCCCGAGACGACGGCGGCGAGGGCACCCGCGACGGCGAGTCCCCGCAGCAACTCCACCTGGACGAGGAGCCGGTTCCGTGGGAGCCGATCGACCACGATCGCAGCGAGGCCGCCGCCGAGGACGGGCGGGGCTAGCCGCACCAACATGAGCAGGGCCACCTGGCTGACCGACCCCGTATCGTCGTAGACCCAGCCGATCAGCGCCGCGAGCGTCAGCCAGTCGCCGAAGTGCGAGACGAGCTTGCCGGCCGCAAGACGTCGGAACGCGGGCACACCTAGCGGGCGCAGGAGCCGGCTGGGAACGAGCGCGCGCTCGCCGCCGCCAAGAGAGATCACGACGATCAGCGCCATCATCCCGACGCCGATCAGGAGGTCGCCGACGGAAAAGACATTTGCGAACGGGATCTGGTGAGGAAGTGCGAACACGTCGCCCAGGAAGGTCAGTCGTTCCCCGCCCAGCTGGACGTTCGACTGCGCGCCCACGTCGATTCCCGCGGCGCGGGCCGCGTCCGGCGAGACGGGCATCTTGCCGCCGTTGGCCACAATGGCGACGGCGTTCGCCGCCATGCCAGCGAAGAGGGGAAGCAGTACTTTCGTCCCCGCGTTCGCGGTTGCGAAGAAGGCGAGGAACCCGTAGCTCGAGATGTGGATGACCGTCTCGAGCTCCGCCGGGACGGAGCTGCCGAAGGAGAACCACACGAGCGCGAGTTGGATGCCGAGCGCAGTGAGAACACACCAGGCGTGGCGGAGCTCGAGCTCCAGCAGCCGGCCCGGGCGTCCTCCGACCAGGAGGGCGAACAGGATCCCGAGAAAAATGCTCGGGAGAAGAAACACGGGGCTAGGAGGCCAGGGCGCGGACGGGGAGCTGGATCACTGCTCTGTCCTTAGCCGGGACGAGCTCAGCGGCGAGTCTGCCGGCGCAGGCCTCTAGCGCGCCCTGGATCGCCCGGGGGGCCGCCCGTCCAGAGCCAGGACGATGTAGCCCACCACGGTCTCGCCGCAGTGCAGGGGCAGAGCGACGTGTGTCTCCCGTTTCCCGAGCTCGGAGCCGTCGGAGACGCGAAGGGACTCGCTCGATTCCGCCTCGCGCAGGAGCCAGCTCATGAGCGCGGTCTCTCCTGCCGCCGAGCCGCCGGCGCTCCATTCGAGCTCGAGCGAGCCCGTGCAGTCCCGCTCCTTCCAGCCGATGAGCCCGGCCCAGCGGAGGTCACAGGCGCCGGCGATGACGGCGGCGATCTGGGAGAACGTCTCGGCGCGCGACCGCTCGCCGTGGAGCACCGAGGTGAGGCCACGGACGAGTCGGCGCTCGCGGTAGGTCGCGATCTGTAGCAACGTAAGCCCGGCGGCCGCGAGCAGGACGGCTGGGACGGCGAGCAGCGGGACGCCCAGTCCCACCGCGGCGAGCGCGCCGACCACTCCCGCGGCCGTGACGTGCTCGGGTCGGAGGTCGCGACGCCGGAGTATCGGCCGGCGGTTGGAGCCGAGCAGATTCCTCATCTCGCGGCGCTCTGCGTCAGTCAGGACCGCCTGCGGATCCTGACCTCGCTGGAGGGCCACGAAGGCCTTGCCCACAGCGGTGTGAAACTGTGCGCCGAGGTTCTTCTCGATCTCCGCAAGCGCATGCTCTTTGGGGAGGCCGCGCCGGTAGGCGCGGTCGCTCGTCATTGCGTCGTAGCTGTCCGCCACGATCAGGAAGTGGGCTGCGAGCGGGATGTCAGCCGGGTCGATCCCGTAGTAGCCGTGTCCGTCGGCTCGCTCGTGGTGGAACTCGACCGCCCGCGACTCGTCCTCGGCGTACCGGAAGCGACCGAGCAGGCGGGCGGAGAGCCGCGGATGACGTCGCACTAGTTGCCATTCGTCTTCGGCAAGCTCCCCAGGCTTGCGCAGGACGGAGGCGTCGACTGCGATCTTCCCGAGGTCGTGCAGCCGGCCGGCCCAGCGCAACCGTGCCACCTCGACGGATGGGAATCCGAGCCGCTGGGCGAGCTCCTCGACATAGTCCGCAACTCGAGCCGAGTGACGGTACGTCGACGCGTCGCGCTCGTCGATCAGGTTCGCGAAGGTCTCGAGCGCACGGGCCGTCTCCCGGCGCAGAAATGCGAGCCTCGCGTACGCCTGGTAGACAGCGAGGACGAGCGGGACGACCACCACGACCGCCCAGGGGTCGTACAAGGCGAACCGCGCGAAGACGACGCCGAGCCCTGCCTCGGCCGCAGCCGACTGGAGGCCGTCCAGGCCCGCGTCACGGGCCAGCGGCCACAGCGTGGTGCCCTCGTGGAAGGCCACGACGGCGCTCATGAGAAGGTTGTTGAGCAGGTAGACGACCACGACGAGTGCTCCGATGGCCACGAAGTCCCTTGAGAACTCGAGGGTCCCTGCCACTCCGCCGAGCGCTTCGAACGCGAGGCCGCCGACGAAGATCGAGAGCGCAAAGGCGCTCGCGTTGTAGGCCACTTTCGCGCGGGGCGAGCCGCGTAACGTGTCGACGACTATGACGCCGAACGCTGCCACGAGCGCGGCGGCCCAAGGGCCGACCAGGAGAACGGCGGCGATGTGGACGCCGGTCGAGAAGCTGAAGCTGTGGGCGTCCCCCGGATCCGACGAGCTGTCGTCGCTCGAGATCTGGATGAGCTCCGTCAGGATCGCGGCTGCGCCGAGGAGAGCCAGGGTGGCGTACGGTGCGCCGGCTGCCTTAACTGCTGCAACAGCGAGGACCGTGGTCCCGGCCGTCACCATGCCGATCACCAGGCCGCGTGCCTTCGGTGGGACGCGCGTCATGGCGGAGATGTTGGGTCAGCGAGTGGGGCTAGCCCCACTTCTTGCCGGCGCCAGCGGCCAGCAGAAGCGCAGCAAAAAGTCCGTACCGTGAAGCTGTCAGATAGGTGCGCCGCATTACTGTTTCCTCCTTCGGGGAAGTCTGTGACATGGGCGCCTTCTCCGTTCGTTGAATCCCCCGGAGAGGGGAGCTTCAGCGGTGATCGAGCCTGCCAAGAACTCGAGGGCGGCTCGTGAGCCGCCCTCGCGTGACCCGGGGGAAATCCGGTCACGACAGGTTTTCGGCCCACCAAGATGACCGACCCATCCCTCATTCGAGGGAGCGGCCGGGCCGAGCGGCGACGTCTGTCCACTCCATCCACAGGAGTCTGTCCACATCCGGGGTCAGACCCCGGGACATGGCTGACACGAACACCCCGATCAGAGGCCCGGTAGCGGCGCCGGGGGTGAAAGCTTGGGCGCTACACGGGTCCTCGGATACAGAGGATCGTTACGGACATGGCCAGGGGCCTGACCCCGGGGCATGTCCCGCCGGGACCTGTCCCTAGACGTCCTGTGTGAGCTGTATGCGGTTGCCGTCCGGGTCGAAGACGTCGAGGATGCGGATCGCCCCGGGTATCTCGAGCACAACCCCTGCGTTCACCCCGGCCTCGCGAAGCCGCGCTGCCTCCGCTTTCACGTCCTCGACCTCGATCGCGACCGCGGTGTCCGTGTCCGGCTTGGCGGCATCGCTCTCGGCGATGTGAACCTCGACCCCGTCGCGGCCGAGCCGCATCCACCGGTCCTTCTCGTCGCGGTAGAGCTCCTTGAAGCCGAGGAGGTCGACGTAGAAACGCTCTGCGCGGTCGAGGTCCTTGACGCGGTACCAGATCCGCACTAGATCGACATCACAGCATGAGGCTGGGTTCCTCGAGGAACGTCTTGACGGTCCCGAGAAACTCGGATGCGGTGGCCCCGTCCACCGAGCGGTGATCGCAGGAGAGCGTCAGCTCCATCACAGGCCGTCCCACAAGCTCACCGCCCTCCCCGACCACCGGGCGCTCCTGGATCGCACCCACGGCCAGGATCCCGGCCTGGGGCGGGTTCAGGACGGCGACGAACCGGTCGACCCCGTACATGCCGAGGTTCGAGATCGTAAAGGTGCCGTCCTCGAGGTCGGCCTGCGTGAGCTTGCCTCCGCGGGTGCGCTCGACGAGATCGGCGCGCGCCGCTGCCAGGTCGGCGATCGACTTCCGCTCGGAGTTTCGGATCACCGGAACGACGAGGCCGTGCGGCACGGCGACGGCGATCCCGATGTTCGCGGTCGGGAAGATGTGTACCTCCGTGCCGGCGAAATGGGCGTTCATGTCCCGATGCCGCATGAGCGCGATTGCGCAGGCTTTCGTGAGGACGTCGGAGAAAGTCGGCCGTGCAGCGCCCTCCGGGGCCCGCTCAACGAGGAGCTCACGGAGGCGCATCGCCGCGCGCATGTCGGCCGTCATCGCGATCTGGAAGTGCGGCGTCTCCCAGGCCTCAGTCATGCGGCGCGCGATCGTCTTCCGCATGCTCGAGAGCTGCACGACCTCGACCTCGGCGCTCGCCGGCGCCTCGGCTGCCCAGCCCGGTTGGGCCGCGGCCCGCTCGACGTCCTCGGCGACGATGCGGCCCTCGGGACCGGTTCCCTCGAGGCTCGAGAGCTCGAGCCCGCGCTCTTTCGCAAGCCGCCGGGCCAGCGGCGAGGCCTTGACTCGCCGGCTCGCCTCCTGTGTCACGACGGGCTCCGTCTCCTCCGCAGGCTTCCCGTCGGAATCTGCTCGCGCCTCGCGCCCGCGCTCTCGTTCGTCCTCGCGCTCGGGTGCTGGATCGCCTTCTTCCTTGGGCTCGTCTTCCGCCACCTCGCGAGCCGCCCCGTCTTCGTCCTCCGCAGGCTCCGGAGCAGAGCCGTCCCCATCCGACGGCTCCTTCTCCGCGGAATCGTCAGATTCCGAGGAGATATCTTCGCCTTCTTCACCGATCACAGCGACCGGCTTCCCCACCTCGATCTCCTCGCCCTCGCCGGCGAGGATCTTCAGGACGACGCCGGAGGCGTCCGCTTCGACCTCCTGGGTGACCTTCTCCGTGTCGAGCTCGTAGAGCGGCTCGCCTTTCTCGACCTTGTCACCCTCCGCCTTCAGCCACCGAACGATCGTGCCCGACTCCATGCCCTGGCCGAGCCGCGGAAGCGTGACCTGATTGGCC
>DASQGA010000014.1:0-6749 GCA_035632855.1 Gaiellaceae bacterium
GTGTTCCCGGGCATGCAGGGTGGGCCGCTCTGTCACACGATCGCCGCGAAAGCGACCTGCTTCAAGATCGCCGGCTCGGAGGCGTTCCGCTCCTACCAGGCTCAGGTGCGCGCCAACGCGGACGCGCTCGCGGACTCGCTCGCGGAAGGAGGCCTGGAGCTCCTGACAGGCGGTACCGACACGCACTTGATGCAGGTCGACTTGCGCCGGAGCACCTGGACGGGCCGGGACGCCGAGGAGCGCCTGCACGAGGTCAAGATCACCGCCAACCGGAACACGGTGCCCTTCGACGAGCGGCCTCCGACCGTGGCCTCCGGACTCCGTCTAGGGACGCCGGCGATCACGATGCGGGGCTTCGACGAGGAGGACGCCGCCGAGGTCGGGAGCATCATCACCGAGGCCCTCTCCGAGGGCCCGGACCTCGCCGCGCTCAACGAGCGGAGCGACGCCCTGTGCGAGCGCCATCCGCTCTACCCGGACTTTCGCGGGTTCACAGCGTACCGGTGAGCGTGCCTGTAACGACCGAGCGCGTCATCGAAGTCAGGCATCCACTCGTCCAGCACAAGCTGGGAATGCTGCGGGACGTCGAGACGCCGACCCAGCTCTTCCGCCAGCTTGTGAACGAGCTGACCCTCCTCCTCACCTACGAGGCGACCAAAGAGCTCGGTACGGAGGAGGTGGAAATCGCCACTCCGCTCGAGCGAACGACGGTGCAGCGGATCTCCGGGAAGAAGGTCGCGATCTGCCCGATCCTCCGTGCCGGCATCGGCATGCTCGACGGCGTGCTCTCGCTGATTCCCGGTGCCCGGGTCGGCTTTATCGGCCTCTACCGGAACGAGGAGACACTCGAGCCGGTCGAGTACTACGTGAAGCTCCCGAACGACATCGCCGAACGGGACGTAATCCTGCTCGACCCGATGCTTGCAACGGGCAACTCGACTGCCGCTGCCGTCGCGACCGTGAAGGCAGCCGGCGCTCATTCGGTGCGGCTGATCGCCCTGATCGCCGCCCCGGAGGGCATCGAGCGCCTCCACCGTGAGCATCCGGATGTGGCGGTTGTCGTCGCCGGGATCGACCGCGGCCTGAACGAGCGTGGCTACATCCTGCCGGGCCTCGGCGACGCGGGCGACCGGCTGTTCGGGACGAAGTGAGCTAGTTCCGCGCGGCGGCCTTCCGCTCATCCGCTGCCTCGCTCTCGCTGGGGAGTGGAGCCGGCGGGTGAAGCGCGCGGACCTCGTCGACGAAGGCAGCCAGCCGGTCTGCCAGGTCGGCGTCGTGGATCTCGAGGACGTTCTCGGCGTTCTGCTCGCCGGAATGCGAGAGGTTGTAGCTCCCTGCGAACACGCAGTCGTCCGTGACCGTGACCTTGGCGTGCATGTAGTCGTGGACGTCGTCGCCGCGACCGTACGGCGTCGAGCGCTTGCCCGCGAAAGGAGCGTTTCGGAAGGCGCCTTCGAGGAGCGGCATCTTCCAGGCGGCGTTGCCGTTCAGCCGCCACTGGTAGTAGACGCCCTTCATCTGGGTGCCGTCGACAACGCCGGCGATGTCGATCTTGCCGTCGGCGACGGCCTCCGCCAGGCTGCCGAGGATCGGGGCGGATGTGAGCACCGGCGACGCGATCCGGACCCGGCTCCGCGCCCGGGCGATCCGGTTCGCAATGCGGTGGGCGAGCGACTCCCCCCGGCCGGGGCAGAACCAGGTCCTGACCTTACGGCCGTCGACGCGGATCGGGTTCGGGTCGATGTCTCCGCTCAGCGCGACGTTCCCCGTCTGCCAGAGCTCCTCGAAGTCACGCGTGTAGTTCGCAGCGACGTACTCGTGGTGGACGACCGCGACGACGTTCTCCTGGCGCGTCCAGGAGTCACCGGTCCAGTTCATGGAGCCGGTCCAGACGCTCTTCCCGTCCCTGACGACGTATTTGTGGTGCATTAGGTCCGGCTCGCCTGCGATCCCCTTCGTCTCGACCGGGAGCTGCTCGACGAGATCCGGCACCCCTTCCGGCGGAGGCGGGACCGGGATCGGAGCGACGTAGTCCAGGTTGTAGGCGATCCGGACCGCGACACCGCGCTCGTGCGCTGCCACGAGCGCGTCCGCTACGAGCTTGGCCTCCGGGTCGAGGAGATCGACGTCGTAGAGGGCCAGGTCGAGCGACCGCTCGGCGGCTCCAACGAACTCGACGACGCGACGCGCGATCTCATCGGCCGTTTGGCCGCCGTCTCTCAGAGTCGTCACGTCGATCATCTGTGGAGTCCTTCGGACTGTCGCCGGCGCCGGTTTCATGTCTGCACGCTTTACGGGCGGGCGGCAGTGCGGGCCAGGAGCCCGGGGCGCCGCATCGCGTCGAGCCAGATCGCGCGCGACTCCTCGCGGGTTCCACGTTCGGACAGCCGCTCCAGCACCCAGGCCGGCCCCGCCGACGGGATCTCTCCGAGGATCGGCGCGATGCCCTGATGGCTTTCGGGGCCGAGCTCCTCGCCCGGTCCGGTCAGGACCTCGCTGAGCGTCTCGCCGGGCCTGATCCCGACTGTCTCGAGGTCTGGCGCGCCGTCGCGACCCGCCTGGCGCCAGATCCGCTCGGCCAGCTCGCCCACGGTCAGGGTCGTGGGCGCGGCCGACGTGGCCAGGCTCACCCCGTCGGAGGCGAGGAGGACGCCCTGCGCGGCCAGCGTCGCCGTGTGGGCCATCGTGATCCAGTAGCGCACCATGCCGGTGTCTGTGACCGTGAGCGGCACGCCGCCGCGGGCCTGCCGGAGGAAGAGCTCCGAAGCGCTGCCGGCACTCCCGAGGACGTTCACGAAGCGCACAGCGATCCGCCGCCCTCCGGCTCGGCGCGCCGCGAACGCCGTCAGCTGCTCCATGAAGCGCTTGGTTCGGCCGTAGAAGCTCGCGGCGAGGGCTGCCTTGTCGGTCGAAGCGACGACGACCGTGTCGACATCGGCTCGCTCAGCCGCTCGCAGCACGTTCCAGCTTCCGTGGAGGTTCGTGTCGACGAACTCCTCTGGGTAGACCTCGGCCCAGTCGACGTGCTTGTAGGCGGCGAGGTGGAAGACGACGTCCGGCTTGGCCGCAGCGAGCTCCCGCTCGATCCGACCAGAGTCGCGGACGTCGCAGAGGGCGTAGCGGACGGGTGCGTCGACCTCCCGCGTGCGCCGGTCGGCGGTCAGGGACGCTTCGTGGCCGTCGAGAAGCGTGACGGCCTCCGGCCTGAACCCGAGCAGGAAGGTGGTCAGCGCCCGGCCGATCGAGCCGCCCCCGCCGGTGAGGAGGATGCGGCGTCCCCCGAACCGCTCCTGGAGGTCGAGGAGGGACGGCACGGGATCGCGCAAGCCGAGCACGGCCTGCCAGTCGAAGTCGTCCGGCGGCAGGCGCCTGGGCCGGTTGGCCGGCGAAGGCTCCGGGTGGGCAAGGGCTTGCTCGATCGCCAGGTAGCCTCGCTTCATGTCCGGGGAGCGAGCGTGGTCGGGCTCGTTGATTTCCGCGACCACGAACCGGACCTGCTTTCCGAGGCGGGCGACGGCTCGGTCGAGGTCGAGTTCGCCGCTTCCGTAGGGCAGGCCCTCTCCGAGGAGGCCGTGGGCATCGGAGACGTGCGCCACGACGGCAGCGGGGCCGAGCTCGTCGACGTAGCGGTCGAGTGTCAGCTCCTCGTCCGACGCGAGGCCGAAGAGCGACGGATAGGCGGCCGCGAAGCTCTGGAAGAGTCCGGCGTGGGAGAGGTCGAGCGTGAAGCCGAGCTCCGGAACGCGCTCGCGCCAGCGCACGAGGTCCTGCCAGTGGCCACCGATCTGAGAGACGAAGAGCCCTCCGACTCGCATCCGGAGCACCGGCGGGACGTTCTCGATCAGCGGCACCACGCCCCGCTCCGAGCAGGTGTCCGCGTAGAAGCGAAGGAAGTTCTCGACTTCGGTCTCGTCGAGGGCGGGCGCGGCGCGGAACTCACCCGGTGCCCGCGGCGCGTACAGGTGGATCGTGAGGACAGGCGACCCGATCGCGGCAGCGAAGTCCGCGCTTCGCTTAATGCAGCCACGCGCCTCCTCGGTCAGGCGGTCGACGCTGACGAAGGCGCCGCTCGGCCAGCTCACGGGGGCCTCGGCCGTCAGGGCGAGCGCGGCTCCGTGGGTTGCTGCGAGCGTGGCGTCCACAGCCCGCCGGAGCGTGGCTTCGTCGGCCACGTCTCCAGGGGCGAGCGCCAGCTCGAGCCCGGCCCACGGGCCGCCCTCGAGCCGCTCGGCTATCTGCTCAAGCTCGGGAGCGGCTTTGAGCTGTGGGATGGCGGCGGAGCCAGTCGACATACAGGGGAATAGCTTCCTGGAGGGGGCGGACACCAAAGCCTAATGTCGGTCCTGCGCCAGTCGCGCTGTAGCTCAGGTTCTCGCCTGGCTCGAGGGCTCCTCCGGGTGTTTCGATCGGAGAGTCCGAGCCGACCGCGTCGCGGACGAGCTCGGCGGCGCGCCGGAGCGGGGTCTCGACTCCGCTCGCGAGGCTCAACGTCTCGTTCCAGCGGTCGTCCGTGACAATGCGTTCAAGGGCCGGCACGAGGTCGTCGACGTAGACGAAGTCGCGCATTCGCTCGGGGTCGCCGGGGATGACGATGGGCTCGCCCGCGAGAGCCCGCGCTGCGAAGGCGGCGATCGCGCCGGTTGCGCCCTCATGCGCGACCTGACCGGGGCCGAAGACGGAGGTCAGCCGAACCACCGTCGCGGGAGCGGGGTGGAGCCGGCAGGTCTCCTCTCCGAGTCGCTTCGAGAGCGCGTACGGGTCGGGTGGCGGGTCGAGGGCAGCCCGGACCGTGGACGGGAAGATGAGCCCGCAACCGTGCTCCAGGCATCCCTCGAGCAGGTTGAGCGTGGTGCCCGCGTTCTGTCGCACGGCCCAGGCCGGATCCGAACGCGAGCGGGCCGGGTCGGGGACGCCTGCGAAGTGGAGAACGGCATCGGCTCCCGCCAGCAGGTCGCGAGCGGCCGGGTCGCCGGCATCGAGCTGGATCGCGTCGCCCGCGAGCGCACGGCTAGCTCCGTCCGGGCGCGAGACCCGCACGATCTGGTGCCCGTGCTCCTCGAGCAGGTCGGCGACACGGGAGCCGAGGAAACCTCGAGCGCCGGTGACGACGACCCTCACGGGCCGAGGTACTCCCGAACGGTGTGCCGATAGGCGAACGGGCTTTGAACTGTGAACGCCGGCTCGTCAGCGGGTTCCTCGCCACGTGCGAGCCGGGCGACATCCGCGACGGTGACCGTCTCCGCTGCCACGTTGGCGACGACGGGAGCGGATCCGAGGAGGATTCTGGCCGCGTCGTCGACGTGCACGACCCCGATCGTCGCCTTGCCGCCGTCGTCGAGCGGAAGCTCTTCCCCGGCTTCGACCAGCCGGCGAAACCGGTCGACGACCGTTTGCGACTCGAGCCCATCGTGCTCGACCGGGCTCGGCCCGTAGACGATCCCGAGGCGGAGGACGGCGAGGTCGAACCCTGTGCGCCGGGCGTGAAGCCCGAGGCAGAGCTCCGCGTAGACCTTCGAGAGGTGGGCGAGGTCGCTCTGCGGGCCATAGGGCCAGCTCGCGTCCACCTCACCCGTGAGCCCGGGTCCGTAGACGTGGAGCGAGCTTCCATAGACGAGCATCGGGCCGCCGCGCTCGGCAACCGCCTCGGCGACGCGACGCGCTCCGGTCACGTTCGTCTCCTCGGTGTAGTCGGGCTCCCGCTCCGAGAGCGGCCGGCTTGCCTGGGCGGCGAGCAGGAAGACGCGTTCGGGGCCCTCGGCCAGGAGCCGGTCGACCTCTTCGCGGCTACGGATGTCGGCCGTCTCCACGCGTGCACCGAGCTCCTCGAGCTCTGCGAGCTGCTCCCGCCGCGTCGCGTACCAGTTGTCTGCAAGCATGACGTCGGTTCCCGCCGCGAGTGCCCGCTCTGCCAGCGCCCCGCCGACGTACCCCGCGCCGAGCACGAGGATCAAGGGCTAGATCCGGTGGACGCCGGGGCCGGCCGGGACGACGTTCCGCGCGTCGACGATCAGCGTGGCTTCGTCCCAGAGCGGCTGCTCGAGGAACTGGCGATGCTGGGTGAGCATGACGACGCAGTCAGCCTTCCCGACCTCCTCGGCCGACCAGTCCACGCTCTGGTGGTGGCGGCCGTCCAGCTCGACCTCAGGCACCCAGGGATCGCAGTAGACGACGTCGCCGCCCCGGACGAGCAACTGACGCATCACCTCGAAGCTCGGCGACTCGCGCGTGTCGTGGACGTCCGCCTTGTAGGCCATCCCGAGCAGCAGGATCCTCGAGCGCTTGATCGGGCGGTCGACGTCGTTCAGCGCGTCGCCGACCTTGCCGACCACGTAAAGCGGCATCCTCGTGTTGATCTCGTGCGCGGCCTCGATCAGCTGGGGCGAGTAGCCGTACTCGCGCAGCCGCGCCGCGAGGAAGTGGGGGACGACCGGGATGCAGTCGCCGCCGAGCCCTGGCCCGGGATAGTGCGGCATGAACGCGAAGGGCTTCGAGGATGCGGCCTCGATGACCTCCCAGGCTGAGATCCCGAGCTTGTCGCACATGAGCGCCAGCTCGTTGGCAAGGGCGATGTTGACAGCCCTGAACGTGTTCTCGTGCAGCTTCGCGGTCTCGGCGACCATTGGGCTCGAGACCCTGACGACTACGTCGACGATCTGCTTGTAGAGAAGCTCGGTCCGGCGAGCGCATTCGTCCGTGACACCGGCGACGAGCTTCGGCGTCGTCCTGATCGTGAAGCTCTTGTTTCCCGG
>DASQGA010000015.1:0-1745 GCA_035632855.1 Gaiellaceae bacterium
GCTCGCTCCGGGCGGCGGCCGTGGCCGCACGCCGGCGCGCCAGCTCGGCCTCGTCGCCGAGACTCGCGAGCGCCGCGTCCTGGGCGGCCTGGTTGACGTCGAAGGCATTTCGCACCTTGCCGATCGCCTGGACGACGTCCGCAGGCCCGACCCCGTACCCGACGCGCAGACCCGCGAGACCGTAGATCTTCGAGAACGTCCGGAGGACGAGGACGCGGCGCCCGTCGCGCTTCAGGTACTCCTCGATCCCGTCGGGATACCCGGGCTCGTCGATGTACTCGAAGTAGGCCTCGTCGAGAACAGTCAGGACGTGGTCCGGCACGCGCTCGAAGTACGCGTCGACAGCGGCTCGCTCGATCATCGTGCCGGTCGGATTGTTCGGGTTGCAGAGGTAGACGATCTTCGTTTTCGGTGTCACCTCGGCGAGCAGCGCCTCCGGGTCGTAGCGGTGCTCGACGAGCGGCACCCTCTTCGCCGCGGCTCCCATCTTGATCGCGCCGAGCACGTAGCTCGGGAACGACGGCCACCCGCAAACGATCTCGTCGCCCAGGTCGAGAACTGCGAGCGAGAGATAGGCGATGATGCCGTCGGCGCCGGCCGCAAAGGCGACCTCGGAGGCGTCGACCTCGTGGTGCGTCGCCAGGGCTTTGCGCAGCCTGTAGGCGCCGCCGTCCGGGTAGCGGTTCAACTCTCCGGCTCCCCGGGCGAGTGCCTCGAGCGCGCTCGGGAAGGGCCCGAACTGGCCCTCATTCGACGCGAGCTTCACGACGCGGTCGAGCCCAAGCTCCCGCTGGACCTCCTCCACGGGCTTCCCCGGCTCGTACGGCACCAGGTCGGCGATCGCGGGACGAAAGAGCGGATCCGGGGGCACCAGGGGAGCTTAGAAGGTCTCCGAGGCGCGACCGCCGCGTCTACGCTTTGCGCGTGGACGAGATCGGCCTCTTCCCACTCGAGCTGGTGCTCCTTCCGGGTGAGCAGCGCCCGCTCCATATCTTCGAGCCGCGATATCGCGAGCTGATCGTCGAGTGCCTGGAGACGGGCCACCAGTTCGGGCTTGTCCTGGCCGACGAGGACGGCCTGCGGGAGATCGGGACGCGCGCCGCGGTCGTGGAGGTGCTGGAGCGCTTCGACGACGGCCGGCTGAATGTCGTCATCGAGGGCGGAGACCGCTTCCGCCTGGTCGAGCTGACCGAGGGCCGCTCGTTCGCAACCGCCGAGATCGACGACCTCGTCGACGAGGGGGACAGCCCGACGGACGACGAGCGTGAGCGCGTGCTCGCCGCCTACGACAAGGTGGTTGAGGCCGCCCAGGCCGAGCTCGACGAGCTTGACCCGGCGACCGAGAGCCTGGCTTTCGAGATCGGCGCCAGGATCGAGCTCGGCAACGAGATCAAGCAGGACCTTCTGGAGCTGCGCTCCGAGCGGGAGCGCGTGGTCCGGCTCGAGCCCATTCTGACGAGGGCTGCCGAGGCGGTCCTCCGCGAGCGAACGGTGCGCGAGCGAGCCTCCGGGAACGGCCGGGTCGAGCCGGTTCCCTAGATGGTCTAGGCGGAGCGGCGGATGCCGTGGACCGGCCGGCCCGCGGCCTCCCACGCGTAGTAGGACGCGCTCGGGCCGAAGTCGCGCTCGTACGGGACGATTCTCGGGTTTCGGCCCACTTCGACGGCCCGTTGGGCGTGGCGCAGCAGGTTCGGGTCGTCGCTCTCCTGCCAGACGAGGATGAGGTGCGCCGCCGTCATGAAGTT
>DASQGA010000016.1:0-3287 GCA_035632855.1 Gaiellaceae bacterium
CTCGATGAGGTCAGACGGCGGGTCGAGGATGAGTGTCCGGATTGCGTCGGCGAGTGCCCGCTCATCGCGCGGCTCGACGAGGAGGGCGGCAGGGCCTGCGATCTCCGGCAAGGAGCCGGCGGTCGAGACGACAACGGGGCAACCGCAGGCCATCGCCTCAAGCGGCGGGAAACCAAAACCTTCGTACAGCGATGGCCAGGCGAGGCAGGCGGCGCCCGAATACCAGGCGGAGAGATCCTCGTCGGGCACGTGCTCCGTGAAGACGACATCGTCATCGAGCCCGAGCGCCCGGACGAGCGCAAGTGTCCGCGCCCGGAAGGGCGCCTCGCTCCCGCCCGGGCCGCCGACCTTGACGAGTTTGAGATCGCTCAGGCGCCGCTCGCGCTTGAGCGCGGCGAACGCACGCAGAACCGCCGCGAGGTTCTTGCGCGGGTGCTCGGAGCCGACGAAGAGGACGTAGCGCTCGTTGAGCAGCCGCCGCTCGACGGGCCGGAACCGCGCGTGGTCGATACCTTCGTGCACGACGAAGATCCGCTCCTCGGGGACACCGAGGTGGCGGACGACGTCGCGCTTGGTCGTCTCCGAGACGGCGATCAGCGCGGTCGCGCCAGCGACCCCGGCGTAGTCGAGTCGGAGGAGCAGACGGTCGCGGAGGTTCGGCCGGTGGATGAAGACATCCAGGCGCTTGAGGTCGAAGAAGCGGATGAGATCGTGCACCGTGACGACGTACGGGCGCGAGAGAAAGCGGCCGTAGCGGGCGAGGTGGTGGTGGGGAAAGTGAACGAGCCGGCCGGACGCCCCGCGCAGCAGGCGCACGTGGTCAAGATCGGCGACCAGGAGCTGGAGTGACCGCCGCGAGAGGAGCGGCACCCCGAAGAGGTCGCCGGTTCGCACGTAGCCGTCGATCTCGACCGTCCGAACGTCGAGTCGCGCGGCGAGCTCACACGCACAGCGGTCGAGCGAGCCGGTTCCCGCGGTCGTGGCGAGGACAACGCCCGACGCGACCGCGGTCCCCGTGTCGATCGTCGCCGTCGTGGCCCGACGTTCGGGGGCCGAGGCGCTGTTCGACGGCAAGGGCATCTCTTCACCCTCTCACACCGGTGTCGGGCTGACCTCGATGCGCGAACGAGCGGCAGAGCTCGGCGGGACTGCACGGTTGAATCGCGCCCGGACGTGCCGACCCGCGGGAGCGGGCAAACGACCCCCCGATCTGGCCGCAGAGGCCGCAAACCCGCATAGCTGGCTGAAAAGTCAGCCGGCTTCGAATCCGGGGGACGCAGGTTCGAGGCCTGCAACAGACGGCATTCCCCGCCCTTACTTCGCATGCGGATCATGTGCGCCCGACGTCCGACAGCCCTTCGCCGCGAGACCAGCGACTGCGGCGGGGTGCGCTTGCCTCGGACGGCTGTGATCCAATATCGTACGTCTGCGCAGGTATGCAGATGACCCCGCCGGAAGAGCCTCACTCGCTCGATTTAGTCGCGATCGAACGGCTCGTAGCCGCGTACCGGCTCCTCGCCGACCCAGGCCGGCTGAGGCTCGTGGGTGCGCTGCTCGAAGATCGCGAGCTTCCGGTCCGAGAACTCGCCCGCCTGGCGTCTCTCTCCGAGACGGCAGCCAGTCAGCAGCTGCGCGTGCTACGCGAGGCCGGTGTTGTGCGCCGGCGTCGCGTGGGCCGGCAGGCGCTGTACCGCCTCAGCGGCGGCGACGCTCGAGCCCTCGCGCGCAACGGCATAGGTCGCGCGACGCGGCGCTCCACATACTCAAGACGGAAGGACGCCCAGGTGACCTACATCATCGCGGAGCCCTGCGTCGACGTGAAAGACAAGTCCTGCGTCGACGTCTGTCCGGTCGACTGCATCCACGAGGCCGACCGCATACTCGTTATCGATCCCGAGGAGTGCATCGACTGCGGCGCCTGCGAGCCGGAGTGCCCAGTTGAGGCGATCTATCCCGAAGACGCGCTGCCTGAGAAGTGGGAGCCGTTCGTCAAGATCAACTATGCCTACGGCCAGGGCCTGGACACGGTCAACGAGCTGGTCCAAGAGCTGGTCGAGCAGAGCCCGCCGCCACCGATTCCTGGCTACCGGGAAACGTAGCCCCGGCGCTCATGCAGCAGAGAGGCAAGATGCGAGGCGGCGAAGACTTCCCACAAATAGTCGTCGAACGGCCGGGCGCGGCGCGCAAGAGCGCGACGGCAACGCCTGGCACGTGCGACGGCTGCGGCTGCGATCTCTCCAGGTACCGGGCAGCGGGCGAGACGAACTGCTGGGCGTGTCTGAACCACAAGCCCGCGCCGCTTCTTCCGGCGGAACGCGAGCACCACGTCGCGGCCTTCCTCTCGGGCCGGTCGGTTCCGCACAGAGTCGATCACGACTTCGTCTGCCGCGAGTGCGGCGGTCTCAAGAGCGAGGGTGCGAGGAGGTGCGCGCGCTGCCGCTACAAGGCTCCGCACCCGAAGAAGGCAGCGAACCAGTCGCTCAAGGGCGGCCCGTGTCCCGTTTGCGGAGGGAAGAAGACCCCGAAGGCTCGCCTCTGCAGGCTGTGCTCGTTCGCTGACCAGCGCCTGCTCTTCGCGCGCAACCCCGCCGTCACCTGCCCCGACTGCGGTGGGCCGAAGGTGCGCAAGGCGAAGCGCTGCCGGCGGTGCCGCAATCGGCTCGATTACGGGACGATCTACGTCAACGGGCGCCCGCTCGAGCTCACCTGTCCCGACTGTGGCGGCCCGAAGAAGCTGAAGCGAGCGAGCCGGTGCCGGGCGTGCGCAAACTCTCTTATCGCTGGAGAAAGGGCTGTGCGAGCGAGGCGCTGGGCCGATAAGGGTCGACCGCGGGCCGCGCTTGGAAGAGATGCCTGAGATGAGTGAGCCCCAACCGAGCCCCTCGTGACTGTGCCTAACGACGAGATCCTCAAGGACGAGAGACTGCTCGAGTGGCGCCTCAAGCGGTTCGCCGAGCTCGGTTTCTCAGCCGCCGAGTCTTCTGAGCTCGCCGAGTCGGAAGCGGACCACCACCTCGCGGCCGCGCTCGCATCGGCGGGCTGTCCGCTCGAGCTGCTGCGCCAGATCGTCCTCTAGGAGGGATTGGCGATTCGATTGGCGAAACGTGTCATTCGCGTTTGCCGCCGTACAAGCCAATACCGGCTCGTCTACGACGCGCTCAGCCCGAAGGATCAGGAGAAGTGGCGCATAGAATGGAAGCGCGATGCCGAGGCGGCGCTGGGGTAGGCGCCGCGCGGAAGACCTCACCGGGAGGTGATGGTCAGGTCTCGGTGGCTAGTCAGTATCT
>DASQGA010000017.1:0-12875 GCA_035632855.1 Gaiellaceae bacterium
CGCGAGCGCCGACGGCGCCACGTCCTTCACGTCTTCCGGCGTCACGAAATCCCGGCCGCGCAGCGCCGCGCGGCAGCGCGAGAGCTTGAGGAGAGCGAGGGTGCCGCGCGGGCTCGCTCCAACCTGGACGCGCGGGTTCGCACGGGTGGCGCTCACGAGGTCGACGATGTAGAGGCCGATGCTCTCGGCGACATGGACGTCCTCGACAGCCGACTGCAGCGCCAGCAGCGTCGGGCCGTCGACGAGGCCTTCGAGCTCGATCTCGTCCGCACGGCGCTCCCGCCGGCGCTCGAGCATCTCCCACTCGTCCGCCCGGTCGGGATAGCCGACCTCGATCCGGAGCAGGAAGCGGTCGAGCTGAGCCTCGGGCAGCGGATACGTGCCCTCGTACTCGATCGGGTTCTGCGTCGCCAGGACGAGGAAGGGCCTCGCAAGTGCGTGCGTCGTTCCGTCGATCGTGACCTGGCGCTCCTGCATGGCCTCGAGGAGCGCAGCCTGTGTCTTCGGTGGAGCGCGGTTGATCTCGTCTGCGAGGAGGAGGTTCGTGAAGATCGGGCCGGGCCGGAACTCGAAGTCACCCGCTCGCTGGTCGTAGATGGACGACCCCGTGATGTCCGACGGCATCAGGTCCGGCGTGAACTGGATGCGGGAGAAGCCGAGGCTCGCGACCTGGGCGAAGGAGCGGGCGATCAGCGTCTTGGCGAGCCCCGGGAAGTCCTCGATCAGAACGTGGCCGTCCGCGAGGATCCCGAGCAGGACGAGCTCGAGCGGCTCGCGCTTCCCGACAACGGCGCGCTCGACCTCGTCGAGGAGACGCTCGGAGGTACGGGCGACGTCCTCGAGAGGCGTCACAGTGTCTCCAGCCGGGCGATGATCGCCTCGATCTCGTGAACGCCCAGGCGGGGCCCTCTCCGCTCGTCGGGCTGCTCTCGATCCGGCCGCAGGAGCTCCCAGGCCTCGTCCCCTAGGAGCCGGCGGGCGTGCCCGTCTTCGGCGTCGAGCGCGACGCCATGGCGGACCGCGAGCCGGTGCAAGGCGATCTGCCGCAGGAGCGGCCGGAGCCGACGGTGGAGGTCGAGCGGGTTCGCGGCGCCCTGCACGACGTCGTGCTCGATCCGCTCCAGCTCGCGGAGGCGCGGTGCGCGGGGACGTCGCGTTCGAAGCGCCCGTTCGAAGGCCGTCGAGTCGGGCGGCAGGGACCGGAGGGCCCACCAGGCGAGCACCGAGAGGCCGAGCGCCTCGACCACGAGCAGTCCGGCGGCCAGGCCGGTCGTCACTGTGCCGTCCGCAGGTCGCCGCGGATGGCCAGGAGGCACTCGATCGCCTCGTCCTTGGCCTCCGCGTCGACGTCGTGGCGGCTGAACTTGGCCCGCTCGAAGAGCTCGGTAAGCCGGCCCACCGGCTGGGCACCGGCTTGCAGGTCCAGGAGCACCCTCCGGAGGTATTCGAGCGGCGCCTCGAACGGCTTTCGCCCCAGGCCTGCCCGCCCGAGCCCGCGCTCCATCCGTGCGTACGCCGCGATCACCGCGCGGCGCGGGTCGCTCTCGGAGCGAAGGTCGTCGATGCTCTCGTCCAGGAGCGTCGCGACGGCACCGTGCCGCCCGGCGCGAGCGTCCAGTGAGCTCCGCAGCCGTGGGCCGAGGACGAGGACGGCGGCGAGCGCACCGAACGCGCCGAGAACCCCGAGGAGTACCCAGGTCGCGCCCCCTGCGGGCCCCGGAACAGCCGGGACGGTCCGGTCCTCGTCAGTTTGGGCGGGCCCGGCCCGGTTGGCGGTGTCGCGGGGGACGATGCGGTCGATGCCGCGAGCGGCAAAGAGGATGCCCACGGCGATCACGGCCACGAGGACGTAGGGGCCGGCACGGAGCAGAAAGCGCGCCAGGCGGCTTTCGGGCTCGGCCTCGGCCGGGATCTGCTCGTCCTCCTCCTCGAAGGGGTCGCGCCGCGAGCGGCGCCGAACCTTCGCGGCGAACGCGACCGCGAGCGCCGCCGTGACCGCGGCGAGGGCGACGAGAGTGGCGAGCTGGGCCACGCGCTCGAGGGAGACGCCGTCCCCGCCCCCGGAGCGCTCGGACCAGGGAAGCCCGGCGCGGCTGGCTGCGGCGACCAGCGCGAGCAGGACGACGAGGCCCAGCACGAGGGCCGCGGTCCGCACTGCCTTGGAGCGTCTGTCGGCCGTCGAGACTCCTTGACCAGTCAAGACGCCCCAGCGACCTCCTGGTTAGGCCGGGACGCCCGTGAGCTCGGGAATGATCTCCTTGCCGTAGGCCTCGAGGATCTGCTCCTGGCCCTCGGTCATGAGGTAGATGTTGAAGTGGTCGACCCCGATCGACTCGAGCTCCCTGAGCTTCGCTTTCACGTGCTCGGCGGTCCCGAGGACACAGAAGCGGTCGGCGATCTCGTCGCTCACGAACTCCCCGTGGGCTGCGCCGACCCGGCTGTGGTCCTTGTAGTCGTAGCCCTTTCGCGCCTTCACGTATTCGGTCAGCTCCTTCGGGATCTCTGAATCCTCGCCATAGCGCTCGATCAGGTCCATGACGTGGTTCGAGACCATCGCCGGGAACCAGCGAACCTGGTCACGCGCCCGCGCCATGTCCTCGCCGATGTAGCTCGGGGCGCAGACGTGGCACTTGAGCGCCGCCGGGTCGCGACCGGCTTCCTCGGCTGCTTTGCGGGCTGTCTCCATGATCCACTGGACGATGTGGGGGTCGGCGAGCTGGATGATGACGCCGTCCCCGACCCGGCCTGCCACCCCGAGCGCACGCGGCCCGTACGCGGCCACGAACATCTCGATGTCCGGCTGGCCCTTCGCCCACACGAGCTCGAGCTCCTTGCCGTTCCACTCGACCGGCCGGCCGTTCATGAGGTCCTTCATCATCACGAGCGAGCGCTCGAACTCGTCCATCTTGACCGGCTTGTAGCCGATCACCCGCCGCGCCGAGTCCCCGCGGCCGATGCCCATGATCATGCGCCCGTTCGAGATCTGGTGCAGTGTCGCGTAGGTGGAGGCGGTCACCGTCGGCTCGCGTGTCCCGGGGTTCGTGACGCAGTGCCCGAACTTCAGCTTTGACGTCTGGGCGGCGGCGAGCGTCATGAGAGGGTAGGCCTCGTGCCAGAGGATGGGGGAGTCGTAGGTCCATCCGTACTCGAACCCGTGCTGCTCGGCGAGCCGCATGAGCTCGAGGAAGCGCGTGTAGGGCGGGTCGGGCAGGACGGTGACGCCAAAGCTGAGCATCGAGTCTCCTCGGTCGCGAGTAGCAAGGCTACAACGGCGCCGCTGACAACCGCTGCCGGCGCGGTAGGTTGCGGCCGTGGCGGCGCTGATCGACCTCCTGCACCTTGGGCGAGAGCGCGTGATCGGGGCCTGGCTGCTTCCGGGGGACGAGCCTGCCCTCGTCGACTGCGGGCCCTCGAGCTGCATCGGCGCCCTCGAGGCCGGGCTGGCGGCCAACGGGCTCGGGGTGGAAGACCTCCGTCACCTCGTGCTCACGCACATCCACCTCGACCATGCGGGCGCCGCCGGACTCCTCGTGCGCCGGAACCCGGATCTTCGCGTTCACGTTAGCGAGATCGGAGCGCCGCACCTCGTGGCACCAGATCGCCTCGAGCGGAGCGCCCGGCGACTCTACGGCGAGGATTTCGACCGGCTCTGGGGTGCCCTCATCCCAGTCCCCGCGGACCGCATCGAGGTGCTCGGTGACCGCATCCGCGGGCTCGAGGTGTTCGCCACGCCGGGACACGCCTCCCACCACGTCTCGTACCTCCACGACAACGGCACCTGCTATGCGGGAGACGTGGCCGGCGTGCGTGTGCCGCCCTCGCGTTACGTCGCACCCGTCACGCCGCCGCCGGACGTCGACCTGGAGGCATGGGGTACGTCTCTGGATGCCATCCTGGGCCGCGGTCCCGAGCGCCTCCACCTGCCGCACTTCGGCGAGGTCGACGATCCTGACAGGCACATAGCGGAGCTCCGTGAGCGGCTCAGCGTCTGGGCCGAGCGGGTGCGGCTGGGCGCTTCCGAGGAGGAGTTCGTCGCCGCAGCCGAGACCGAGCTCGCGGCGGAGCCGGAGATTGTGAGCGCATACCGCCAGGCGGGCCCCCTCTGGCAGTCGTACGCCGGACTTGCCCGGTACTGGCGGAAGTCGGAGGGAACGCTCCCCGCCTAGCTTGGTACGGTCACCGGGTGCAGGCTGTTCGCATCCACGAGTACGGCGCGCCGTCCCAGCTCACGTACGAAACGGTGCCGGAGCCGGCCGCGGGGCCGGGCGAAGTGCTCGTCGAGCTGCGCGCGGCCGCAGTCAACCGCCGCGACACACTGATCCGAAGCGGCTTCCTTCAGTTCGAGCTTCCGCTCGTCCTCGGCTCGGACGGGGCCGGCGTCCGGCGTGACACCGGCGAGGAGGTCGTCGTACTGCCCGGGCTCCGCTGGGGTGCGCGCGAGGACGCGCCGGGAGAAGGCTTCGGCATCCTGGGCGGCCCCGAGGACGGCACCTATGCCGAGCTCGTGACGGTTCCGGCGGAGAACGCCTACCCGAAGCCGGCCCGGCTCTCGTGGGAGGAGGCGGCCGCGCTCCCCGTCGCCGGTCTCACTGCCTACCGAGGGCTTTTCACGCGGGCGCGACTCGAGGCGGGGGAGACCGTGCTCGTCCTCGGAGCCGGGAGCGGCGTCGCGACCTTCGCCGTGTCGCTCGCCCGCCAGGCCGGCGCCAACGTCCTCGTCACGTCGTCGAGCGCGGAGAAGATCGAGCGGGCGCGGGAGCTCGGGGCGGACGGGGGCGTCGACTACACCGACGCCGACTGGCCGGAGGCCGCCCGCGAGCTCGCCGGAGGCGGCGTTGACGTCGTCGTGGACTCGGTCGGCGCAACCTGGCCCGACTCGCTACGGTGCCTGCGCCCGGGCGGGCGAGTCGTCGCCTTCGGAGCGACTGGCGGGACGACGGCCGAGCTTCCGGTGCGCCCGTTCTACCTGGCCCAGCTCTCGCTGCTGGGGACGACGCTCGGTAGCCCGCGCGACTTCGAGCGCCTGCTCGCCGCGATCGAAGGGGGGGGTTGGTCGCCGGTCGTCGACAGCGTCCGGCCGCTCGCCGAGGCGGTCGCCGCGCACGAGCGCATGGAGGACGGCGAGCACTTCGGGAAGCTCGTACTCGCCGTCTAGCGGTCGCTGACGCGGCCGCAGCGAGACTAGCCTAGTCCCGCCAGCGCCGACGTTTCCTCGAGCCCGCGCAGCCCGTCGTAGGCGCCGCTTGCTGTGGTCGCGAGGGCACCGGTCGCGTTCGCGAGTCGGGCCGCGTCCTCCAGAGGTAGCTCCGCGAGCTTCGCGTGCAGGAAGCCGGCCGCGAACGCGTCGCCGGAGCCCGTCCCGTCCACCACCTCGACAAGCGGCGCCGGAACGAGGCCTTCGAAGGTCGCACCCGCGATGTAGCACCCGTCCGCGCCCAGCGTCACGGCCACCTCGCTGACGCCGAGCTCCCGGAGCCTCCGTGCCGCCCGTTCGGGCTCTCGCTCGCCCGTGATTGCACGGGCCTCGGCGATGCTCGGTGTGAAAAGGTCGAGCTGCTCCAGGGACGGGAGCACGCGATTCCAGCGGCCGCTCGCATCGTAGGCCGTGTCGAGCGAAGTGAAGAGACCTCGCCGCCTTGCCTCCGCAAGAAGCGCGGCTGCCGGCTCCCCGTCCAGGGCCTCCAGGAGGAGTGCGCCGCCGACATGGAGCGCCCGACCCGAGAAGATGAGCTCGGGATCGAGATCGGAGCCGCGCAGGGTCGCATTTGCGCCCGGGAGGTGCAGGAACGTCCGCTCGCCGTCGGCTCCGACCAGAGCCACCGTCGCAGACGTGGGCGTAGCCGGATCCCGCGCGACTCCGCGCCGGTCGACGCCACGCTCCTCGAGAACACGGAGCAGCACGTCTCCGAGCGTGTCGAGTCCCACCTTGCCGGCTGCGGCCGCGCGCAGCCCCAGGCGGACCAGCGCGCTCGCCGTGTTGAGCGCGCAGCCGCCGCCGTGGACGCGTACGTCGTCTACGAGAGCCAGTGTGCCCCGCTCGGGAAGGCGGTCGACCGGCCGGGCGATCACGTCGGCGACGAGGATCCCGAGGCAGACGACGTCCGTCACGCGGGGAGGAGGACGACGTGCACCTCGGCGGGCCCGTGGACGCCGACGATCATGCGCTGCTCGATGTCGGCGCTCCGGCTCGGGCCGGTCACGATCGAGAGCGAGGACGGAAGCGGACGCTCCAGGCGCTCGAAGAGCGTGGCGAGGTCAGGGAGGATCCGGCTCTCCGCCAGGAGGGAGACGTGGACGGTACAGAGGAGGTGGCGTGCGCGCGGTTCGTTCGGCGAGGCCGCGATGACGACGCTGCCCGTGTCGGCGAGCCCGTGGAGCGCTACGGAGACCCCGGCCCCCTCGATGGCCGGCGGGTCGCCGCGGTGGACGTGGAAGCGCGCCTCCTCCGCGTTGCGCACGAACCGCTCCAGGAGCTCTTCTCTGCTCATCGGCGGTCGCGGAACCGGCGTCGGGCGAGCGGCACGAGCGCGCGGCCCGACGTCCACGCGCGACCTGGTCCGACGTGCGGGGCGAACCGCTGTCCGAACCGGGCGAGGGTTGTGGACAGTCGGTAGAGCAAAGGCCGGGACCAGACGAAGGACCAGAGCACGAACGCGAGTCGCTCCCGGCCGGACGTGACGCGCTCCTCGACGAGGTCCTTGCGCAGCTCGAGGAGGAGCTCGTGGAGAGGGATCTTCACGGGGCACGCCTCGGTGCAGGCGCCGCAGAGCGAGGAAGCATGGGGCAGGGAGGGAGCGTGCTCGAGCCGGGCGAGCAGCGGCACGAGGACCGCGCCCATCGGCCCGGAGTAGACGGGCCCGTAGGCGCTGCCGCCGCTCTTTCGGTAGACGGGGCAGACGTTGATGCAGGCCCCACACCGGATGCACGCGAGCATCTCGCGGTATCGCGTCTCCCGTAGCCGGGATCGCCCGTTGTCGATCACGACCACGTGGAACTCCTCCGGGCCGTCCGTCTCGCCCGGGCCGGCCGGCCCGCTCACGAGGCGCGTGTAGGCGGTCAGCCGCTGCCCCGTCGCGCTTCGGGCCAGGAGCTGGAGGAGGACCGCCAGCTCGTCGAGGGTGGGCACGAGGCGCTCGAGCCCGAGCAGGGCCACGTGGACGCGGGGAACCGACGTCAGGAGGCCTGCGTTGCCCTCGTTCGTGACGAGGCAGATGGAGCCGGTTTCCGAAACGGCAAAGTTCGCGCCCGTGACGCCGACGTCGGCCGTCCGGAGCACTTCGGCGAGCTGGCGGCGCGCAACGTTTCCCAGCTCCTGCAGCTCCGGTGACACGGGGGCACCCTCGACCTGCTCGAAGAGCTTGGCGACCTCAGGTGCGGTCTGCCGGATCGCCGGGACGATTATGTGCTCGGGGTGGCCGCCCGCGAGCTGGACGATGTACTCGCCGAGGTCGGTCTCGACGACCTGCATCCCCTCGGCTTCGAGTGCGCCGTTCAGGCCGATCTCCTCGCTCGCCATCGATTTCGACTTCGCGACGAGCGTGGCGCCGGCTGCCTGGGCGATCTGGACGACCGCCGCCCGCGCTTCTTCGGCCGTCCCGCAGACGTGCACCTGCCCGCCGCGGGCCTCGACCTGGTCGCGAAATGCGCTCAGGTGGCGGTCAAGGTCGTCGATCGTCCGCATGCGGATCTCGTACGCGCGCTCGCGGAGCTTCTCGACGTCTGGGAGCTCATCCCAGGCGGCGAGCCGGCCGGTGCGCAGGCGCTGGGTGACGCCGTCGTAAGCGGCGGACCCGCGCTCGTCGGCGAGCTGCGCCCTCGCCTCCTCCCGGAACCGATCCGGCGGCTGCGCGAGATCGGTCACGTCCCGACTCCGCGGGCGAGCGCCGTGGCGAGATGCAGGACCGGGAGGCTGGGAGCCGTGCGCGCGGCGCGTCCCCAGAGCTGGAACAGGCAGCCGGGATCAGCCGTAACGAGCGCGTCCGCGCCCGTGGCGGCAGCGAGCTTGTCGTCCGCGAGCGCGACCGAGACTTCCGGCTGGCGGACCGAGAACGTGCCGCCGAAGCCACAGCAGAGATCCGGGCGTACGAGCTCCACGAGCGTCCCGCCCGAGGCTTCGAGGAGCTTCCGGGGTGGGTCGGCGACGCCGAGCTCCCGGAGCATGTGGCAGGAGTCGTGGTAGGCGAGCCGGCGACCGACGTTCCGCTTCGGAACCGGAGAGTCGTGCGCGGCGAGGAACGCCGAGAGCTCCCAGATCTCGAAGGGCGGCCGCTCGATCAGGGCGGGAAGGTGCTGCGCCACCATCGCAGCGCACGACCCGGAGGGGCAGACGATGGGCAGCTCGTGGCCGAACGCGCGGGCGAAGCCACGCGCGACCCGGCGGGCGGCCGTCCGGTGGCCCGCGTTGAAGGCCGGCTGGCCGCAGCAGACCTGAGCGCGCGGGAACTCGACCTCGAATCCGGCCTCGCTGAGGAGCGACTCGGCGTCCGCGACCGCATCGGGGAACACGAGGTCTCCGAGGCAGGTCGCAAAAAGCTGGACGCGCTCAGCGATACGTCACCGTCTCCTTGCGGCCGGAATCGCTCGACCGCACGATGGCGTCGCAGATCTCGGCAGTCCGATATCCGTCTTCGAACGTCGCGCCGTGGGGCGCTACGTCGCCGTCGGCCGCGATGGCGGTCAGGAGGTGGTGGATCTCGTGGACGAACGAGTGCTCCCAGCCAATGATGTGCCCGTGCGGCCACCAGTGCTCCCAGAAGGGATGGTCGGCCTCCGTGACGAGCACCGTCCGGAACCCCTGTGCCCGCTCGCCGGGCCTCGAGTCGCGGAGGTGGACCTGGAGCTCGTTCAGGCGCTCGAGATCGAAGGCGAGCGATCCGTTCGAGCCGTTGATCTCCCAGGTCAGAGAGTTCCTGCGCCCGGGGCAGAATCGGGAGGCCTCGATCGTGCCGACCGCGCCGCTTTCATACTCGACGACCGCCTCGAAAGCGTCGTCGACGTCCACTTTCCCCCCGGGCCGATCCTCGATGAACGTCCGCGTCACGCCCGTCGCGGTTGCGATCTCGCCGATGAGGTAGCGCGCGAGGTCGATGACGTGCGCGCCGAGGTCGCCCAGGGCCCCCGAGCCGGCGGCGTCCCGGTCCAGGCGCCAGACGATCGGAAAGTCGGCATCGAGGATCCACTCCTGCAGGTAGCGCCCCCGGAAGTGGTAGATCTCGCCGAGCTCGCCGGCCTCGATCAGCTCCCGGGCGAGGCGTACCGCGGGGACGAAGCGATAGTTGAACGCGCACATGTGCTTCACGCCCGCCGCGTCGACGCGCTGCCACGTCTCGTACGCCTCGTCGGCGGTCCGGCCGAGCGGCTTCTCGCAGAGGACGTGCTTGCCCGCCTCGGCCGCGGCGATCGTCGGCTCGGCGTGGAGGTTGTTCGGCCCGCTGTTGTCGAAGAGCTGGATCCGCTCGTCGGAGACGAGGTCGCGCCAGTCCGTGACCGCCTTCTCAAACCCGTAGCGGCGCGCGGCCTCGGCCACGGCCTCCTCGGTACGCCCGCCGATCGCGACGAGCCGCGGGGTGAGCGGCGGCGGCCAGGTCATGTAGGCGAGGGTCTTGTACGCGTTCGAGTGGGCCTTGCCCATGAACGCGTAGCCGAGCATCCCGACGCCGATCTCCCGGATCGCGCCAGCCCCGCCGGCCTGGCCCATCGTGACGAACCCGACCTGCTTGTCCTCGCTCATGTCGCTCAGGCCTCCTTCTGGAACGCGGCTCGGCCACAGAGGCGGTCGAGTCGAGTGACTCGTGGGCGAAATGGGTCGAAGTTCAACCCGTAGCCCTCGCCGGCGAAGCGCTCACGCCAGAAGCTTTCGTTTCGCGCGGAAAGGCTTCACGAAGGTACGCGGAACCTACGGGGTTGTTGCAAGTGCTGTCAACAGTGGGCTAGCGTCGTTCACCGTGCAGGCTCCAGCACGTCTCGTTGCCCACCCAGCCGGGCCGCGCCTCTTCTCTCGCGACTCCTTCGGGAACCTGATCGAGGTCATGACCGTCCTGGGCCACTACCGAGGAGGGATATGAGCAACGGCCTGAAGACGAGTCTCGGTATCTGGGCGCTCGGCTCGATGATCACGCGCTTTGTTCCCGGCGGCTACAAGCCCGAGGCTGCGGGCGAGACGACCGTCGACCGAGTGCGGCGAGCGGTCGAGGGGCTCGGCGATCTCATCGACGGCTACGAGTTCCATTACCCGCAGGAGCTGAACGAGGACAACCTCGCGGACGTGCAGGCAGTGCTCGGCGGCCACGACGTCTACTGCCTGGCGACCGGGCTCCACCTCGACCCGCGGTTTAGCCGAGGCGGCCTCGTGTCTCCGGACGCTGCGACGCGTGCCGAGGCACTGAAGCGGACGCTCGCGGGAATCGACTTCTCCGGCGCGCTCGAAGCCCATTTCATCATTTGGCCAGGGATCGAAGGCTACAACTACCCGTTCCAGACTCCGTACAAGGAGAGCTGGGAGTGGCTCATCGACGGGATCGGCCAGGCCGCGCAGCGGTGCAAGGAGCACGGCATCTTGCTCTTCCTCGAGCACAAGAACTCCGAACCGGCGATGAAGATCATGATGGGGAACGTCGGCATGACCCTCCACGTCATTCACAAGCTGCGGACGCAGGGCCTCGACAACGTGAAGGTCAACATGGACTGGCAGCACCTGATCATGAACGGGGAAAACCTGGCCGAGTACGCAGCGCTTCTGGCGGCGGAGGGCCTGCTAGGGCACCAGCACGCAAACTCCGGCTGGGGGACGTTCGACGACGACAACATGGTCGGGGCGACGGCGTTCATGGAGACGCTCGAGCTGGCGGTCGAGTTCCGGCGCGCCGGCTACGGCGAAAACGGCGAGCGGCTCGGCTTCGATCTCTACCCGTACACCGAGGACGCGGTCGCAGCGGTGCGCCGGTCCGTCCTGCACTGGCGCTTCATCGACGGCATCGCCTCCAAGATCGACGACGGAGCGCTCCGCGAAGCGCAGATGAAGAAGGACGCGGTGCGGGCGTACGAGCTCGTCTACGCGGCGCTCGGGGGCGAGTGACCGCACTCGTCGGCCTCGACGTCGGGACGACCGGCGTCAAGGCGCTCGCCGTCTCGCCCCAGGGGGAAGTGCTCGCCCGCGCCGAGCGCGGCTATGACCTCTCGTCCCCCCGGCCCGGGTGGTCGGAGCAGGATCCGGAGGACTGGTGGCGGGCGGCGCAGGGCGCTCTTGGCGAGCTGCGTGTTCCGGAGATCGCGGGCATCGGCCTCTCGGGCCAGATGCACGGGCTCGTCGTGCTCGACGCCGCGGATCGCGTGCTGCGCCCGGCGATCCTCTGGAACGACCAGCGAACAGCTGCCGAGTGCGCCGAGATCGAGGCCCGGGTCGGGCTCGAGCGGCTCCTCGAGCTGACTGGGAACCGTGCGCTGACCGGGTTCACGGCTCCGAAGCTCCTCTGGCTCGCCCGACAGGAGCCCGACGTCTACGCTCGGATCGCACACGTCCTCCTCCCGAAGGACTACGTGCGCTTCCGCTTGACCGGCGAGCGCGCAATCGACGTGGCCGATGCGTCCGGGACGCTGCTGCTCGACGTGCCGCACCGGCGCTGGAGCGAGGAGGTCCTGGCCGCGCTCGACATTCCGGCCGAGTGGCTGCCGCGGGTGCTCGAGTCGCCGGAGGTCTCGGGCGAGACGAAGGAAGGAGTGCCGGTCGCGGCCGGAGCGGGAGACCAGGCGGCCGGTGCGCTCGGCGTGGGCGTCGACCGCCCTGGCCCCGTCTCGGTCGTGCTCGGGACGTCCGGCGTCGTGTTCGCGGCCCTCCCGAAGTTCGAGGCGGACGAACGGGGGCGTGTGCACGCGTTCTGCCACGCCGTCCCGGGCGGGTGGCATGCGATGGGCGTCATGCTCTCGGCGGCAGGCTCCCTGCGCTGGCTCCGTGACGTTGCGGCTCCTGGCTTGGACTACGGTGCTCTGGTCGCCGAGGCAGAGCGCTGGGAAGCCGGTGTCGAGGGGCTTACGTTCCTTCCCTACCTGTCGGGCGAGCGGACGCCGCACGCCGACCCGAACGCCCGCGGCGCCTTTATCGGGCTCTCGCAGCGTCATGACCGCGGCGCCCTCGTGCGAGCCGTCCTCGAAGGGGTCGCGTTCGGACTGCGTGACTCGCTCGAGTTGCTCACGGCGATGGGCGTGCAGGCGGAGGTGGGGCGGGCCTCGGGCGGCGGCTCGCGAAGCTCCCTCTGGCTCAGGATCGTCGCCTCGGTGCTCGGTCTCCCGCTCGAGAGAACCGCAGTCGGAGAGGGGGCGGCCTACGGAGCGGCGTTGCTCGGTGGCGTCGCTGCCGGGACCTTCGCCGACGTGTACGAGGCAGTCGGTGCGTGCGTCAGGACGGTCGAGACGGTCGAGCCCGAGCCCGAGTGGGTGGAGGTGTACAACTCTGGGTACGAGCGTTTCCGCGCTCTCTATCCGGCGCTCCAGCCCTATACAGTCGAGTCGTGAACGTCAGCGCTCAGGGTCCGTCACCAGGCGCACGGATCGGTGACGCGGAGCGCGAGCGGACGGTCGAGCGCCTCAAAGAGCATGCGGTCGCAGGCCGCCTGCAACTGGACGAGCTCGCCGTCCGGACCGAGCAGGCCTATGCGGTTCGAACCGCGGAGGAGCTCGAGGCCGTTACGCAGGCGCTTCCGCCGGCCCCGCGCCCCTCACTTCTCGCTCTGGCCGCCGCGCGCCTGCCGCTTCGGACGCACCTGATCGCCTTTCTCGTCCTGAACGCGATTCTCGTGGTCGCGTGGGCGGTCACACGGCAGCGGAACCCCGGTCCGACTGACGAGGGCGCGGGCTATCTGTGGCCGTTCTGGATCATGCTC
>DASQGA010000018.1:0-6278 GCA_035632855.1 Gaiellaceae bacterium
GCGGCGTGCAACGCGCCGGGCCGGTGGTCGGTGACGAACGAGAACGCCGTTCGCCACGTCTCGCTCTCCCGGTCGAGTCTCGTATACGGGGCGACCGAGACGAATCGCGTGTATGCCTCGGAATGGTCGCCGACGTCACCGACGATGACGGTCAGCCCGTACATCTTCGCGGCCCGCTCGCTCGCGATCGCCGCTTCCGTCGGATCCTGCCGCTCGGAGACTTCGGAGGCTGCATCGGCAGTCGTGGCCGCAGCGATCGCCGTCGCCCAGGGCAAGCCGGCGAGGAGTCGGCGGCACTGGTCGAGCGCGGCAGGATGTGACCGGACGATCTTGATCCGCTCCAGAGGAACCAGCTCCGAGCCTACGAGGCAATGCCGGATCGGCAAGATCGTCTCGCTCGTGATCGAGAGAGACGAATCGTGCAGGATGTCGTGGGTCTCGGCCACCGGGCCGGAGAGCGAGCTCTCGATCGGCAGCACGCCAAAGGCGACGTCGCCGACGGTCGCGGCCTGGGCGACCGCTATGAAGCTGGGCAGCGGGACGAGGTCGGCTCCGTCCGGGAACAGTCGGTCGCAGGCGGCGGCGCTGTGCGCTCCATCTCTCCCCGGGTAGGCAACGCTCACCGGCATCGGCTGACCAGGCCTCTCCTACCGAAGCTCGGCGGGAAGCCTGAAGAAGACGTCTTCGCGCGCGATCTCGACTTCCTCGCTGTCGCCGTACCCAAGCTCGGCCAGCCTGTCGGCGACCCGCCGGACAAGAATTTCAGGCGACGAGGCTCCTGCAGTGAGCCCCACGATCTCATGGTCTTCGAGCCACGCCGGGTCGAGGTCCGATTCGTCGTCGATCAGATGGGCGTCGACGCCTCGCTCACGCGCGACCTCGACGAGACGGTTGGCGTTCGAGCTGGTTCTGGAACCCACGACGAGCACGACTGTGGCTTGCTCACAAATCGTCTTGACTGCGTCCTGCCGGTTCTGGGTCGCGTAGCAGATGTCTGCAGAGGGAGGACCGACGAGATCGGGGAACCGGTCCCGGAGCGCTCCGACGACTCGAGACGTGTCGTCGAGCGACAGCGTCGTCTGCGTGAGGTAGGCGACCTGCTGGCCCTCTTCGATCTCGAGGCGGCGCACATCGTCCTCGTCCTCGACCAGCAGGATCGAGTCGGGGGCCTCGCCCATCGTGCCCTCGACCTCGACGTGACCGGCATGGCCGACGAGGGCGATTGTGTGGCCTTGCCCCGCGTACCGGCGCGCCTCCGCATGCACCTTCGAAACCAGCGGACAGACTGCGTCCACGACCTGGAGGTTCCGTTCCTCGCACTTCTTGTAGACCTCGGGAGCCACTCCATGCGCGGAGAGGACGACCAAGGCCCCTTCGGGCACGTCTTGCTCGCTCTCGACGAAGACGGCCCCGCGCGCTTCGAGATCGCGGACGACATGAACGTTGTGGACGATCTCGTGGCGGACGTAGACCGGCGGGCCGTGCGTCTCGAGAAGCTTCTCGACGATGTCGATGGCGCGGACGACGCCCGCGCAAAAGCTCCGCGGAGCCGCGATCAAGACCCGTTTTCTCACGATGGCCTGACCCGGAAAGCTCCGGCCGCCAGCTCGAGCGCAGCCAGGGCACGGCGAGCGTTGCGAGCGGCGCGCAGGGCCGTACGCGGTTCGGTGACGAAGGAGTGAAGCACCACGCCCCAGCGTACGCGCCCGTCCCCCCTGCTGGCGCGGGCGAGCCGGCCCACAGGATGTTTCGGTGTGTCCGAGATCGCCCTGACGACCCCCGCGAGCCGGCGGCTCGCGGCCAGGCGGCCGCTCTCCAGGTCGACGGCATCCGCCCCCGACCGCGCCGCGAGCCCGGCGCGGTCGGAAGCGCCGTCCACGACCTTCGTCGCCGCGCAGATCACCGCGGGGCGGGCTCCGGGCACCGACAGTGGCTCTCCCTCCCAAAGGGTCGCGCCCGCCTCGTCGACGATGCGCGTGGCTGTGACGACAGTTCCAGCTTCGAGGCCGTCCACGAGCGCGCCCGCGAGGCCGAAGCCAGCCATGCGTCCCTTGGGAAGCGGCAGTCCGGCGCCGAGTCCCACTCGAGTGGCCCGGGCACCACCCTTTTTCGCCGCCCGCTCCTCGGACACGAGAGCGCAGGCGAGCGTTATTTGTCCGAGCGCTTGGCGAAACGCAGGCGCTGTGTCGAGCGACGTTCCGCCAATCCCTAGCGCAGCGTCCACGCGAGGCTCCGCAGGCTCTCCTTCACGCTCGAGGTCGCGGCGATCGTCGCCGCAGGCTCGAAGCCCGAATGGATCCCGCAGTGCTCGCACCGGTGGTCGTTCCCCGGGCCGTAGCGCTCCCATTCGATCCCGTCGACGAGAGCCTCGTAGGTCGGGAAGATCCCGTCCGTGAGGAGGTAACAGGGGCCCTTCCAGCCGTAAGGATTCCGCGTGACCGACCCCCACGGAGCACAGGGAAGCTTCTTGTCGCCTGTGAGGAAGTCCTGGTACACGGGGCTTGCAAGCCACTTGTAGCTGTGCTTGCGCACACCGGCGCGGATGGCCCGGAACTTCTCCTCGTGTTCGTCGCGGGTCATGGTCATGTTCGGATCGATCTGCGAGTACTGGTATCCCGGCGCGACGAGCATGCCGTCGATCCCGACCTCGTTCGTCAGGTAGTCCATCATCTGGAGGACGTCATCGACTTGCGTCTCCTTGAAGATGGTGGTGTTCGTCGAAACGCGGAAGCCTCGGCTCCTCGTCTCCTTGATGGCTCCCACGGCGATGTCCCAGAGCCCCGGGTAATCGCAGATGTAGTCGTGAATCTCCTGCATACCGTCGAGGTGGACGACGAAAGTGAGGCGCGGATTCGGCTCGAACCGGTCCAGCATCTCCTCGAGGCGAAGCGCGTTCGTGCAGAGCTGGATGTTCCGCTTCATCTCGAGGAAGCCGGCGACCACGTCCTCGATCCCCTTGAAGATGAGCGGCTCGCCGCCGCAGATCGAGATCACGGGCGCGGGGCATTCCTCCGCGGCGTACAGGCATTCCTCGACCGTCAGGCGTGCCTTGTTCGACTCGTACTCACGGATCTTCCCGCAGCCGATGCAGGCGATGTTGCAGCCCAGGGTGGGCTCGAGCATGATCACCAGCGGGTAGCGATCGTTGCCGCGCTGGGCGGTGACGTAACGGCCGATCTGGACGGTGCTCCGTAGCGGGAACTTCATGCTTCTCCCTTCCGGTTCGGACTCAGCGCCTCCTCGACTGCCTCAGCCAGTGCAGACGCTACCGGTCCGGGTGCATAACCGAGCCTATCTTGAGCTTTCTTCGATGAGAAATACATAGGCAGCCGGGCAAGTTTGACCTCGTCCTTGTTTGCCAGGCCCACCGCCGCCGCAGCCCGGGCTATCGAGTACGGGATCCGAAGCCGCGGCCGGGGACGTCCCGCGATGTCGGCGATCGCACCGAAGAGCTCTTCGAGCGGCAGGTTCGCGCCCCCGAGCAGATACCGCTCGCCGGGCTCGCCCCGCTCGAGTGCGAGAGCGTGGCCCCGGGCCACGTCGCGCACGTCGACGACGTTCAGCCCGGTCGTTGCCACGTAGGCTCGGATGCGTCCGCGAGCAACGCCGGCAATCATGCGACCGGTCGGCGTCGGCTTCCTGACACCGGCGCCGATCGGCGTCGTGGGGTTCACGACGACAGCCTCGAGGCCGTCTCCCGCAGCATTGATCACCAGTCGCTCGGCGGCGAGCTTTGTCCGCTTGTAGGGGATGGTCAGCTCCCAGCTTGGGGGGCTGTCGGCCTCCGTGGCCTCCCGCCCGGGAACGGGCCCACAGGTTCCGGCAGTGCTCGTGTGCACGAGGCGCCGAACGCCCTTGCTCCGGCAGGCCTTGATGACGTTCGCAGTCCCTTCGACGTTGATCCGCTGGAAGTCACGCACCGGCGCGTCGTAGCTGTAGAGCGCGGCGCTGTGGACGACAACATCGCAGCCGTCCATGATCCGCTCCAGCCCTCTCCGGTCGAGCAGGTCGACGCGCTCGTCCCTCACCTCCGCTCCCCCGGATCGCAGCTCTGCAGCCACGTGGCCCCCGACGAACCCTGTCGCACCAGTCACGTACGCCCTCATCCCGCGTGAGCGCGGCTCAGGCGCCCCAGCGCCAGCACCGGCCAGACGATGCGGTACAAGTGGTACCGAATCATGAAGTCGCGCGGAAATCCCGTGCCCGTGAAGTACTTCTCGTCCCAGTCGCCGTCGGCGCGCTGATTCTCCACTAGCCACCCGGCAGCCCTGGCGGCCGAGTCGGAGTGCTCCTCGCCCGCGGCGACGAAACCGATCAGCGCCCACGCGGTCTGCGAGGGCGTCGACTCCCCTCGCCCGCGCCACGGGAGCCCGGCCTCGCCGGCCTCGTACGACCGGCAATCTTCTCCGAAGCCACCGTCCTCGTTCTGAACCGAGACAAGCCAAGCGACGGCGCGCCGGATCGCCGGGTGGGTGGCCGGAACGCCGGCGGCCGTCAAGGCGGGAAGCGCCGCGCCGGTCCCGTACACGTAGTTGACGCCCCAGCGGCCGAACCACGAGCCGTCAGGCTCCTGCTTCTCGAGCAAGTACCCCACACCCTGCCGTACGGCTTCCTCGTAACCCGGCCTCCGTGCGAGCAGCTCGACGACATGAGCGGTCACGTCGACAGTCGGCGGATCGATCACCGCACCGAAGTCGCAGAAGGGGATCCTGTAGAGCCAGTACGTCGTGTTGTCGACGTCGAAGGCACCCCACCCGTCGTCGGACGATTGCATCGCGGCGAGCCAGCGGCAGGCCCGGTCGAGGGCGCCGTCGCCGGCCGCGAGCTCATGGAGCGCGAGGCCCAACACTGCCACGTCGTCGACGTCGGGGTAGAGGTCGTTGTCGTATTCGAAGGCCCAGCCCGCAGGCTCCACCCCCGGCAGGTGGATGGTCCAGTCCCCCCGCTCCCGGATCTCCTCCTGGAGCACCCATTCCACTCCCTGCCGAACGCGCGGGTGCTCGACCGAGGCTCCCGCCGCTTCGGCGGCGACAAGGGCGAGGGCCGTATCCCAGACCGGTGACTGGCAGGCCTCGGGCCGGAGGCGATCGCCGTCGTTCACCATGAAGCGCTTCCAGCCCGCCAGCCCGCGGCTGAGGTAGGGCGAGTCGGGCCCATGCCCGCGGCAGGCGAGCGCGATGAGCGACCACACCCACGGGGGTTGAATGCCGCCCCACGAGCCGTCGAGTTCCTGACGCTCGATGATCCATCGCTCCGCCAAGGCCAGGGAGCGCTCACGGCCTGGTTGAAAGCGCCGCCCCGCATATTGCGCGAGCAGCCGGTCGCTGACCTTGCCGACCGTGTTCTTCCGCGGGACGACTCCCAGGTTGAGCTCGTGGCAGGCGCGGTCCGGCGGGAGAGCTCGAACGGGCCGGTAGTGCATGACCACGGTGAGCGGAACCACCGTCTGCCGCGCCCAGCACGAGAAGTGGTAAACGGAGATAGGCATCCACGAGCGAAGCAGCACCAGCTCGGGAGGCAGCTGCTGGATCTCCTCCCAAGGCCAGAGCCCGAAGAGCGCGAGCCAGATGCGCGTGAAGACGCGCGCAGCGCCGATCCCGCCGCGGTCCTCGATGAAGCGCCGCGCCTCGGCCAACCGTGGGTCGTCCGCGTTGAAGCCCACCATGCGCAAGGCGGCGTACGACTCGACGGTTGCGGCGAGATTCGGCTCTCCATCCCAGTAGATCGCCCAGGTGCCGTCCTCGCGCTGGCGGGCGAGAAGCTCGTTGACGCACCGCCGGGTCGTGTCCTCGTCTCGGAGTCCCAGGAACTCCAGGAGGAAGAGATGCTGCGCGGTCATCGTGACATTCGACTCGAGCTCGCCGCACCACCACCCGCCGGGCTCCTGTAACTCGAAGAGCCGCTCGACGGCCGCCTCGAGACACTCGTCGACGCTCCTGATAGCCGGACGGGACTCGACGACGGCCACCTCGATGGTGTGGGTCGGCGCGGCGCGGCTCACACGCTCACCATCTCACGCCTACCGGACTGTGTTAAGGCCGACGCGGTGTGGCCGCTTCTGATCGCCCCCTCCAAGGTGGCCGGCCAACCCGTGTTCGTCCACGCACCAGCGCGGACGACGTTCGGGCGGCCGGTGGCCGGGCCCGCTCTCAGCAGTGCTGTTCCGGGCTTGCCTGCGAACGTTGCAGCCGGCTCTCTGCTCACGCGGGACCAGAGGAGCTCAGCGGGCCCGAGGCGGTCGGTCAGCTCCTTCGCCATGAGCTCAACGAGTCCCCGCC
>DASQGA010000019.1:0-1580 GCA_035632855.1 Gaiellaceae bacterium
ATGGGCATCTCGGACCGCGTCACCGTCCTCGACTACGGCGAGAAGATCGCCGAAGGCGCTCCCAAGGAGATCCAGAAGGACGAGCGCGTGATCGAGGCCTACCTCGGAAAGGCAGCCACAGCATGAGCTCACCCGAGACAGCCGTCCAGCCCGAGTCCGGGCGTGGGAACGGCGGCCGGGGACAGCCGCTGCTCCGGGTGGAGGACATCCATACCTACTACGGCGCCATTCACGCCATCAAGGGGATCTCGCTCGAGGTGATGGAGGGCGAGGTCGTGACGCTGATCGGGGCCAACGGCGCGGGCAAGTCGACGACGCTGCGGTCGATCAACGGGCTGAACAACCCGCGGAAGGGAAAGATCGTCTTCCGCGATAAAGACATCACGAACGCGGCGGCGCACTCCATCGTTCAAATGGGGATCTCGCAGTCGCCCGAGGGCCGCAGGCTCTTCCCGCACATGAGCGTGCTCGAGAACCTCGAGATGGGCGCCTTCCAGCGCAGCGACCGGTCCGGGATCAAGGAGGATCTCGATCGCGTCTACTCGCTGTTTCCGCGCCTGGCCGAGCGCAAGTCCCAGAAGGCCGGGACCCTCTCGGGCGGGGAGCAGCAGATGGTCGCGATGGGCCGCGCGCTCATGGCCAGTCCCAAGCTCCTCATGCTGGACGAGCCGTCCATGGGCCTGGCCCCGATCTTCGTCGAGAAGATCTTCGAGATCGTCAAGGAGATCAACGAGCAGGGAACTACGATCCTGCTGGTCGAGCAGAATGCCCTCATGGCGCTCGACGCCGCCGACCGGGGCTATGTGATGGAGACGGGACGGATCGCGCTGACCGACGAAGCGGCGAAACTGAAGGACAACGAGCAGGTCCGCAAGACCTACCTCGGCGAGACCGAATAGTCCCCGGCGGGCGAGGCAAGCCTCGCCCCTACATAAAGTAGAGACGTGCCAAAGACCCTCACCGGCGCCGAGCTTCAGGTCGACGATGCGCCCGCTCGCGACTCCGATCTCTTCCTGGTGGACGGGAACAACCTCGCCTATCGGGGGTTCTTCGCGCTGCCCGAGGAGCTGGCGACGTCCGAGGGGTTCCCGACCAACGCCCTGCTCGGGTTCACGAACATGCTCTTCAAGCTGCTCGCCGACTACAGGCCTAAGGGCGTGGCGGTTGCGTGGGACACGCGGCCGGTTCACCGGACCGAGCTCTCGGCGGACTACAAGGTCGACCGGCGGCCAATGCCGGACCTCCTGCGGGAGCAGTTCCCCCATTTCAGGCCCATCGTCGAGGCCTTCGGGTACCGGAACCTCGAGTTCGAGGGCTGGGAGGCGGACGACGTGATCGCGACGCTCGCGAACAGAGCGGACGAGGGCGGCATCAAGACGACCGTGGTCTCGACCGACCGGGACGCCTTCCAGCTCGTCTCGGAGAACGTCTGCCTGATGATGACGCCACGCGGGGTCGCGGACGTGCACGTGTACACGCCCGAGCGCGTCGAGGCCCGCTATGGGGTCAGGCCCGACCAAGTGCCCGACTTCATCGGGCTCAAGGGCGACACGTCGGACAACATTCCCGGCGTCCCTGGG
>DASQGA010000020.1:0-5054 GCA_035632855.1 Gaiellaceae bacterium
ATGTCGGCCTGTAGAAGACCAGGTCGTACGCCTCGTCGAAGTAGAGCTTGTGCTCGAGCGTGCGCGTGACACGCGGGAAGCGCTGCCGCACCTTCGCCGAGCGCTCGCCGGGCTTCCGGTAGACGGCCCAGGCGACCGCGATGCCGCCGACCGCCGCCGCGAGCGAGGCAAGGATGGAGAAGACCGCCAGTCCGCCGCTCGCTTCGGGAATGGACTCGACGACCGGCTCGAGCCACGTGTCCACCCCGTGCCAGACGCCCGGGATCTGTACGAGGCCGCCGATCACCGAGAGGACGCTCAGCACGGCGACCGGCCACATCATCGCGAGCGGCCCCTCGAAGCGCTCCCTGTGCAGGCGCTCGCGGACGAAGGGCGCCGGCTCGCCGAAGAAGACGATGAACAGGAGGCGGAACGTGTAGAGCCCGGTCAGGAACGCGCCCACGATCCCGATGCACCAGAGCGTCACCCCGAGGGAGCCCGAGTCGATCGCGCTCGCCAGGATCGCGTCCTTGGAGAAGAAGCCGGCGAAGGGCGGAATCGCGGCCAGCGCCAGCGCGCCGATGAGGAACGCGCGGTAGGTCCAGGGCAGCTCGCGCCCGAGCCCTCCCATGTTGCGGATGTCCTGCTCGCCGGAAAGCGCGTGGATGACGACGCCGGCGGCCATGAACAGCAGCGCCTTGAAGAAGGCGTGCGTCATCAGGTGGAACATGCCGGCGCCGTACGCGCCGAGCCCGACGGCGACGAACATGTAGCCGATCTGGCTCATCGTCGAGTAGGCGATCACCCGCTTGATGTCCGTCTGGACGAGGGCGATCAGCCCGGCGACGACGATCGTCACCCCGCCGAGAATCGCGGCCAGGTGCAGGATGTCGGGGGCGAGCTCGAAGAGTGGGCCCGTGCGGGCGATCAGGTAGACACCAGCCGTCACCATCGTCGCCGCATGGATGAGCGCGCTGACCGGGGTCGGGCCCTCCATGGCGTCGGGCAGCCACGTGTGGAGCGGGATCTGGGCGGATTTCACGGCTGCGCCGCCGAGGAGGCCGAGCGCGACGAGCGTGGAGAGCGTCGACCCTTCCCCGAGCGCCTCCGGAGCTCGGTCGAAGACCGTGCCGAAGTCGAGCGCACCGACCTGCTGGGCGAGGATGAATAGTGCGAGCGCGAAGGTCGCGTCGCCGACGGCGTTCATGACGAACGCCTTCTTGCCCGCCGCGACCGCGGTCTCCCGCTGGTGCCAGAAGTTGATCAAGAGGTAGGAGGAGAGTCCGACCATCCCCCAGCCGGCCAGGAGGAGGAGCAGGTTTCCGGACTGGACGAGAAGGAGCATCGAGAAGAGAAAGAGCGCCTTGTAGGCGTGGTAGCGGCGCTCCTCGACGTCGTCCCGCATGTAGCCGACCGCGTACGAGAGGATCAGGAAGCCGACCCCCGAGACGACCAGCATCATGAAGACCGACAGCGGGTCGACGACGATGTCGAGCCCGACGCGGAAGTCCCCGGCCGAGAGCCAGGTCCAGAGCGTCGATCCGTGGCCGGTGCGCTCCTCCGGGTCCTCGCCGAGGAGGACGACGAAGCAGACGACCGATGCGACGAACGACACCAGGGCCGAGAGCGACGCGACCACTCCGGCCGCGAAGCGCGGGATCGCGTCGCCCGCCAGCGCGATCAGGAGGACCGCGACGGCAGGCGAGGCGAGGCAGATCCAGGCGGCGACGTCCAGGTCAGCCTCTGAGGGTCCTGAGCTTGTCGACGTCGAGCTCGACGTGCTTCCGGGACATTGCCACGATGAGGCCGAGGCCGACGACGGCCTCCGAGGCTGCGACGACCATGACGGTCAGCGCGAAGATCTGGCCGTCTCCGTCGGCGAAGCGGCGTGAGAAGGCGATCAGCGCCAGGTTTCCGGCGTTCAGCATGATCTCGAGCGCGAGGAGGATGATCAGCGGGCTACGGCGGATCAGGACGCCGAGCGCTCCCGTGGCGAACAGGATCACGGACACGATCAGGTAGGCGGCGATCCCGGGCCCCATCATCGCTCCGCGCTCCTCTCGGCGGTTGGGTCCTCCGGAACGGCGGTGCCGAGGATGACCCCGCCCACGGCAGCGACCAGGAGGATGATCGAGGTGACCTCGAACGCGAGCAGGTGGTTCGAGAGGAACAGGCGCCCGATCTCGGCCGGCGTGCCGAAACCCGCCGCGATCTCGTCCGTGTCGTTCAGGCGGTCGCCGGCCTTGAGGGCGATCGCGACGACGACCTCGACCGCGATGGCGCCCGCCGCGACGATCGCCCCCACGACCTGGAAGGTGGGCCCGCCCGCGAGCGGAGCGTCCGCCCGCCCGCCGAGGTAGGCGATCACGAAGAGGAACATGACCACGACCGCACCCGCGTAGACGAGCACCTGGGCAGCGGCGACGAACTCCGCTTCGAGCAGTAAGTAGAGGACCGCGAGCGACGCGAGGTTCACGATCAGTGCGAGCGCGCTGTAGAAGGGGTTCTGGAAGAGGATGACCGCTATTCCCGACGAGAAGAGCGCCGTCGCCGCGCCGATCCAGACGATCCAGACGACGATGTTGCCGACGTCGATGTCCAGCATCACCATCTAGCTTTCGGTTCTCCAGACTGGGAGCGGGGTGTCGTAGAGGTCCGGGTCGGCGACCGGAACCTGCTTCACCGGCGGGGCGAGCAGCATCTCCTTCGTGTAGATCTGGTCGTCCCGGTTGTACTCGGAGAGCTCGTACTCGTTCCCGAGCGTGATCGCGTCGAACGGACACGCCAGCTCGCAGTAGCCGCAGAAAATGCAGCGACTCATGTTGATCTCGTAGATCCGGGCGTACCGTTCGCCCGGCGAGACCCGGTCGTCCGGATCGTTCTCGGCGGCGACGACCCGGATGCAGTCGGCCGGGCACGCCGCCGCGCACAGCGAGCAGCCGACGCACTTCTCGAGCCCGTTCTCGTGGCGGTGGAGCCGGTGCCGCCCGCGGAAGCGTGGGTAGAGCGGCCGCTTGAACTCCGGGTATTCCTGCGTGATCGGCTGCTTGAAGATCTGCCGGAAGGTGACCGCGAAGCCTTTCAGCGATCCCAATGGTTGGGCGGCCATCAGTCGATCACCGTCACCAGAACCGCGGTAACGACCGCGTTCACGGTTGCGACGGGCAACAGGACCTTCCAACCGAACTTCATCAGCTGGTCGTAGCGGAGGCGCGGCAGCGTGGCGCGGAGCCACATGAACACGAAGATGAAGCCTGCGAGCTTCAGGAGGAACCAGATCGGGCCGGGGAGCCAGGGTCCGCCCCAGCCGCCGAAAAAGAGCGTCACCGCGAGTCCCGAGAGCGTGACCATGTTGATGTACTCGGCTGTCTGGAAGAGGCCGAACCGCATCCCCGAGTACTCGGTGTGGTAGCCCGCGACGAGCTCCTGCTCGGCCTCCGGCAGGTCGAAAGGCGCCCGGTTGGTCTCCGCGATCCCCGAGATGAAGAAGACGATGAAGCCGACGAACTGCGGGATCACGAACCAGATCGTCGCCTGCTGCTTCTCGACGATCTCGACGAGCGAGAGCGACTGGCCCATGATCACGACGCCGAGGACTGAGAGACCGAGCGAGACCTCGTAGGAGACGAGCTGGGCGCAGGTCCGCATCGAGCCGAGGAGCGAGTACTTCGACTCGCTCGCCCAGCCCCCGACGACGAATGCATAGATCCCGATCGCGCCCAGCGAGAACAGGAGGACGAGCGCGATCGAGGCGTTGACGACCCAGCCGGTGACGTCGTAGTCACCCCAGTGCCAGACGCCGCCGAACGGGATGACGCTGAAGGACGCGAGTGCCGTGAACCCGGCGACGATCGGTGCCGCGTAGTACAAGATGTCGATTCCGGCGGCGGGCTCGAAGCTCGCCTTCCGAAGCAGCTTGACCAGGTCGGCGATCGGCTGGAGGAGCCCGAAGGGGCCGGCGCGGTTCGGGCCGTAGCGGTTTTGCATGCGGCCGAGGACCTTCCGCTCCGTCCACGTGAGGTAGGCGAAGGCGGCGAGCACGAGGTTGACGACGAGGAGGCTCTTGATGATGTCGATCCACCAGGGCTGGTTCAGCTCCATTCAAGCCCTCCGCTTCGCTACGGGCTTGATGGAGAGTGGAGCCTCGAGACCCTCGGCGAACTCGTCCGCGATTCGGGTCACGCCCGGGAGCAACTGGCGATTCACGCGGGCTCGAAGCTCGCGGCTCGTTCCGTTCGATTGCACCGACACGAGGTCGCCGGTCGCGATCCCGCGAGCCTCGGCGTCCTCCCAGGCGAGCTCGACCTCGGCGGCGGGGCGTTGAAACTCGAGCTCCTCGATTCGCTCGACTGCGGGCCCGGAGAAGAGCGGCCGGTAGCGGACGAGCTCGAAGCCAGAGCCCGGTGGGGTCGGAGGGGACAGCGGCTGCTTGGCCTCAATGGGCCTGCGCTCGCCTCGCGGCTCGAGCTCGGCCTGCTCGGCGGGCAGGAGCTCGGCCCACGGAGAGACCGCGACTCCGAAGCGCTCTGCGAGCCGGGCGAAGAACTCGAGCTCGTCCCACCCAGCCGGCGGGGTCACGGCGCGGCGCTGGCGCTGCCGGCGACCTTCGAGATTCACTGTCGTCCCGTCCCGCTCCAGGTAGCTCGAGCCTGGAACGACGAGGTGGGACAGGAGCGTGTGCTCGCCCATGAACATGGCGGTCGTCAGAACGAAGCGCGCGCGAGCTGCGAGCTCGAGGACACGTGGGTCGTAGACAGCCTCGTCGCCGGAGATCACGAGCGCCCCGATCTCCCCCTCCTCCGGAGGGTCGGAGCCACGCCCCGACCCTGCTCCGTACCACGCCGATGCGACCCCGGGACCGTTTGGCGTTCGGGGCAGGACGTAGAGCGCGACCTCGCCCGGGAGCGACGCTGCGAGCGCGGCCACGGCCCGGCCGCCGTCGGGCGCGTCCTGCGACCATACGATTGCGACGCTCGCGGCGGCTCGAAGCCGCTCCGCGACCTCAGGGGGTGGGGAGGCGCAGAACGCGCCGGCCTGGCCCGGCCCGACCTGCACGCGGCCGGTTGGCCCGGCCA
>DASQGA010000021.1:0-3688 GCA_035632855.1 Gaiellaceae bacterium
AGGGGAGGCGCATGGCGACGAAGATCAAGAAGGACGAGAACAGCGGCGTGGTTGGCCGCCTAGCAGGCAAAGGCGAAGAGGCCCTGACCAGGCTCATGGACGAGCTCGGTCGCAACGAGCGCGTGACCGAGGCGCTCTCACGAGCCATGAACGCAAAAGGCAGGCTCGACGCCACCTCGCGCGGAGCCTTGCACGGGATCGGCCTTGCACCGCTCGACGACATTCGCGACCTCGAGAAGCGGCTCGAGAGCCTCGAGAAGCGCCTTGCGAAGGTCGAGGGCGGATCGGGTATCACGCCGACCGCGAAGCGGACCGAGACGAAGAAGACCCCCTCGTCCGCCACGCGGACGAAAAAGGCTTCCGGTGCCGCCAAGAACAAGGCCGACGAGGCGGCTTCGCCCGCGGCCGGCCGGGCGCTCGGCGGCGGCACGGCGCGCGGCGGCACCGCAGCCTAGGCTAGCCGGGCACCCGAAGCCGCAGGGCGCCCGGCACGATCTCGAAGGTCACGGGCGTGGTTCCGGGTTGTTCGCCGTCGAGCGCGATGGGGAGCGGCGTCAGCGAGTTGACCGTGACGGCCCGGCCGCGGAGGTGCTCGATCTTCGGATGGCCAACATGGCGGCCCCGGTAGATCTTCGGGAACGTGGCGATGAAGTCGAGCTTCGTGACGTCGCCGATCAGGACGACGTCGAAGAGGCCGTCGTCCGCCTTCGCGTCAGGCGCCATCCACATGCCCCCGGCGGTGTAGTCCCCGTTCATTGCGAGCACCTCGAACATTCGACCAGAGCGGGGGCTACCGTCCACGTCGACGGTCACGTCAGCGCTCTTCCAGCGCATGAAGACGGCCACGGTCGCCCACATGAACGACGCCTTTCCCCCCAACGCCTTCGAAGAGGCGTTGGCGCGCCGCGCGATCGAGCCGCTGATCCCGGCCCCGGCGAAATTGGCGAAGTACGCCTCCGCGGGCGAGCCGTCGAGGCCCGTGAAGCGCGCGAGGCCGACGTCTATCACCCGTGCCCTGCCGGCCCGCGCCGTCTCGATCGCCCGGTCGAGGTTGGCGGGAACGCGCAGGCTGCGAACGAAGTCCTTGCCCGTACCTCGGGAGAGCACCGCGAGGTCCACCGCCGCTGAGCGGCCGGAGCGGATCAGGCCGTTGACGACCTCGTGGACGGTGCCGTCGCCTCCAACCGCGACCAGGAGCCCCGGCTCCCCCGCCGCCGCGTGCTCCGCGAGCTCGACGAGGTGACCTGGGCGCTCGCTCACGAGCGTCTCGCCCGAGAGCCCGGCGGACCTCGCGCGCTTTTCGATCTCAGGCCAGCGTCGGCCGGTGGAGCCGTTCGCGGAGGCCGGGTTGACGAGGAAGACGACCGGCCCTGAGGCCGGGGTGCTCAATGCGAGTCCGCGGTCACGGTCGCGAGCGCTAGCTCGGTCATCTGGTCGACCGCGGTCCGCAGATCCTCGTCGCTGATCCGCTGGAACTCACCCTCGACGACCACGTCGCTGACGGTCAGGAGGCAGCCCGCTTGAACCTTGCGGAGTGCGGCGACGGTAAAGAGGACGGCGGCTTCCATCTCGACGGCGAGGATGCCGCGGTCCGACCAGCGCTGGGCGCGGCCCTTGTCCGGGTCGTAGAAGACGTCGCTCGACACGATCGGCCCAATCCGCACACGGCGGTCGAGCTTCTTCGCCGCGTGCACGGCCCCGTGGACGAGCTCCCAGTCGGCTGTCGGCGCGTGGGGCTCGCCGCCCGTGTAGTGGCGCGCCGTGCCGTCGGCGGGAACGGCCGAGAGCGCCACGATCAAGTCCCCGAGCTGGAGGTCAGGCTGCAGGCCGCCGCAGGTCCCGACGCGGAGGAGCCGCTTGACGCCGAGCTGGACGAGCTCCTCGACCACGATCGCGGCCGAAGGGCACCCCATCCCAGTCGACTGGACGGACACGGGGCGTCCGCGGAAGGTGCCCGAGAAGCCGAGCATGCCGCGCTCCGAGTTTCGCTGCACCACGTCGTCGAGGAAGGTTTCGGCGATGTGCTTCGCCCGCAGGGGGTCGCCTGGGAGGAGGCACGCCTCTGCGTAGTCGCCCAGCTCGGCTCGAACGTGGATCGGCACGCGCGCACCCTACTATCGTCCCGCCATGGCACGGCTGGTGAAGAGGCCTGACATCGACGACGTTCTCGCCTTCTGCGCGGAGGAACCGATCGAGCGTGTTTTCCTCGAGGACGTTGCGCGCCGCGGCCTCGGACGCTTCGTCGGGCTCCAGGAGGACGGCCGGCTGACGAGCCTCTGCCACATCGGAGCGAACCTCGTACCTTCCGGCCCGGGAACCGCGGCCTTCGCCGACCTAGCGTCGCGCGGAGATCCCCGGATGATGGTCGGGGAGGAGACAGCCGTCACCGACCTGTGGTGCGTCCTTCGGAACCGGATGCCCGAGCCCCTGGACGATCGTCCGGGCCAGCCCGTCTACGTTCTCGAGGAACAGCCACCGCCGGGAGGAAGCGGCCTCCGGCCGGCCGTACTTGCCGACCTCGACCTGCTCGTCCGTGCGTCCGCCTCGGCCTACCTGGAGGAAGTGGGCGTGGACGCCTACGCACGTGATCCTGCGCTCTTCGAGTGGCGCACGCGGTCGCAGATCGAGCAGGGGCGCAGCTGGGTCTGGCGGCAGGGTGACGATGTCCTCTTCAAGGCCGAGGCGTCGGCGTGGACGGACCGGGCCGTGCAGCTCCAGCAGGTCTGGGTCGATCCGCCGCGCCGAGGTCTCGGGAACGCGACACGAGGCCTGCAGGATCTCTGCCGGCTCCTCCTCGAGCGGACACCCGCCATCTGCCTGTTCGTGCGGCCCGAGAACATCCCGGCCATCGCTCTCTACGACTCGGTCGGGATGCGGCGGACGATCGTGTACCGCTCGCTCATCTTTCCGTAGAGGGTGCTGTGCCTCGATCGAGGGTCACCCGTGCGGGTCATAGCCCCGCTGCTGGATCGACCCCATGATGGGGGGAAGTGCGTCGGCTCGGCCTCTCTGCGGTAGTGGTCGCTCTCGCCCTGGCGACCGGTGCCTGCACTGGGTCGCAGGCGGCGGCGGGACATTCGTGTGGAGCCCTGGACAAGCGCTTCCTCCAGACCGCGGGCCTGAACATGACTGCGCTCGGGATCTGGGGCTCCGGCTACCAGAACGGTGAAATCGAGCCCGCCGAGCTGGTCGCGCAGGCCCGGGCCGCGGCCAAACGTGTGTCCTACACGGAGCCGCACGATCCCTCCCTTCGCCGCGCCCGGGTCCTGATCGACGCAATGTTCCTCGAGTACGGAGACGCGGTCGCGCGTCGCGCCAAGGGGAAGGCAGACGCCGGCAAGCGGATGTTCCGCGCCTACGGCCTCGCCAACTTCGCCCGCGAGATCCTGGTGGAAGCGCAGCCGGAGCTCGCAAAGCGCGGCTGCGACGTCGCGCCCCTTCTCTAGAGATCAGCCATCCAGCCGAGACCGGAACGGCCCTAGCCTAGAATGGGCGCGTGGATACGGGGTCGCTCCGGACTCGCATCGAGGAGCACGTCCGTCGGCATGAGCTGATCCCGCCCGGCGGCGACATTCTCTGCCTCGTTGCGGGCGGTCCGGACTCCACCTGTCTCTGGCACGCGCTTCGCGCGCTCGGATACGGGGTCGAGAGCCTGCACGTGAACCACGGGCTGCGTGGCGCCGAGTCC